>CAZKNV010000141.1:0-5644 GCA_964554145.1 uncultured Burkholderiaceae bacterium | reverse complement strand
GCATGTCGATGTGCAGCACGCCCGCGATCGCATCACCGCCCGGCGTTTTAATCAATGCGATTGCGCGATGCTCTTCGAGCCGGGCAATGTCGCGCGCCCACACCTGCTCGGCGAGCCGATTCATGATCTCGATGCCGGTTAAATCACCTTTGTGAACGGTGCGATCGAACGTCTGGCCGGCAAACGCTTTCTGATGAATCGTGCCGTCGGCATTGCGATCGAACAGGCACCCAAGTTCGTTTTCCAGCTCGCGCACTCTTTCGACAGCCGTCGACACCAGGGTCCACGCCAAATCCTGATCGGATAACCACGCGCCGCCTTCGATCGTGTCCATGAAGTGGCGTTCGACCGAATCATCGGCCGCGAGCGCGACGTTATAGCCGCCCTGGACCATGCGCGTGCAGCCGCATTTGCCCAACAAGCCCTTGACTGAGATCGTGATCGAGAGCTCGGGCGCCGCCTGCTTTGCATGCAGTGCCGCAAACAACCCGGCGCCGCCGGAGCCGAGGATCAGGATGTCGGTTTGCAATCGGCGCAAGTGTTCGACCTAAGCGACGTGAGCGGCGAGTCGAACGCCAAGCGCGCGAGCCACCTTGAGTACCGTGTCGAAGCGTGGCTTAGCACCTGGAGCCAGCGCCTTGTACAGACTTTCACGGCCAAGGCCGGCATCCTTTGCCACTTGTGCCATGCCGCGAGCGCGCGCCACGTCACCGAGGGCAAGCAGTAACAGATCAGGGTCATCAGTTTCGAGCACTGCCGTCATGTACTCGGCAACCGCTGCATCGTCAGTGAGATAGCGTGCCGCGTCGAAAGGAAGCAGCTTGGTAGTAGTTTTCGTTTTGCTCATAGCTCTAACTCCAGTTCAGAGGCAATTCGCTGCGCTCGCTTTATGTCTCGTTTTTGCGTGGTCTTGTCTCCACCGGCGAGCATGACGATGATCGATTGAGCTCTGCGAGTGAAGTACAACCGATAACCTGGTCCGACATCGACACGCATTTCAGACACGTCACCGCCGATAGACTTCCAGTCGCCCAGATTGCCAGCTTCAGCAAGACGCAGGCGCGCAACGATGCGGATCTGAGCGCGCCGATCGGTCAATTCATCGAGCCAGTCCTGGAATGCCTGTGTTTGGCGGAGGGCATACACGACCCCATTGTATCCATATGGATACCTCTGTCAAGCCTCGCAAACTCACGCCTTCACGCCAAGCGATCGCAGCACATCGGCACGCCGCGACTGCGCATCGTTCGCCACCGAGTCGTACAAACTTGCGCCGTGACTGTCCATCGCGACCAGCAACGGCCCGAAATCACGGATCGCGAAGCGCCATAGCGATTCGGGATTCAGGTCATCGAGGTCGACGTCGTCAATGCGTTCGATCCAGGTGGTTTCGAGCGCTGCCGCGCCGCCGACAATCGCGAGGTAGGCGCCGCCCAGTTCGCCGAATGCGGCAAGCGATTTTGCGCCCATCCCGCCCTTGCCGATGATGATGCGCACGCCATAGGTTGACATCAATTCATGCGTAAACCGCTCCATGCGCGCCGACGTCGTGGTGCCGACACACAGCGGTGCATAGCCTGCCGGATGCTCGGTCGAACGCGGCATCGGTCTGACGTTCGGCGCGGTGTGAATCACCGCATGCCCTCGCAGATCAAAACGCGTCGAGCGGCCGCGATCGAATAGATGAATCAGCGTTGCGTCGCGCAGCCCGAACAGCGTCTTCTGCAGCGTGACGGTGTCGTTGACGCGCAGCGCGCGCGCCTGCTGTTCGGTGATCGGCGTGGCGATTTCGTGATGCGCCATGCTTAAAAGCCGTATTCGACACCGCGTGCGCTAAAAGTGGCGCGTGCACGCCGCGCGGAGTGACACTGCATATTGACCGCGACCGGGTTCATCGTGATGTGCGTCGCCGCCACCTCCACATGCACCGCGAACGCAGTGCTGTCGCCGCCCAACCCTTGCGGCCCGACGCCGAGCGAATTCACGGCGGTACTTAGCGCCACTTCCAGCTTCGCTCCTTCCGGATCGCTGCAAACCGAGCCGAGCGGCCGCACGGCCGCGCGCTTGGCAAGGTGCACGCATAGATCGGCTGTCCCGCCGACGCCAACGCCGACGATCGTCGGCGGACACGTCTTTCCGCCGGCATTCAACACGCAATCGATCACGAACGTCTTGATCGCGTCGATGCCATCGGCCGGAATCGCCATCTTCAGAAACGAGTTGTTCTCCGAACCGGAGCCCTTCGGAATCATTTCGATCGAAAACTCTTCGCTCGAGTCGAAGTCGAAATGCATCACTGGGACGTCCGGCCCGCATGAGGTCTGTTCATTGACCCGCGTGATTGGATGCACGATGGACGACCGAAACGGAAGTTCGCGCGTAGCCCGCTCGCAGCCACGGCGTATCGCCTGCTTGAGCCGCGCGCCGTCGACGACGATGCCGCGCCCGATCGTCACGTTGTAAATCGGAATGCCGGTGTCCTGGCAAAGCAGATTGTCGGTGCGCTCGGCGACCGCGATATTCGAAATCATCGTGCCGAGGACGCGCTGTGCAGTCGCGTGCGTTTCGCTTGCCGACAGGCGTCCGAAACCTTCCTTGATGTCGGGCGGCAGCTGCTTTAACGCGCGTATGTACAGTTCCTTGGCAACCGTTTCTACCTGTGCGAGATCGATTTCGAGCATTAGTTGCCGACGATCTTGCGGTCACGCACGACGGTGGCCCAGCGCCCGACTTCGTTCTGAATGCGCGTAGCAAACGCCTTCGGTGTCAGCGGCGTCGGCGCCATGCCCAGCACGAAAAAGCGCGCGCGCATGTCGGTCGTGTCGAGCACCTTGGCCACGTCGCGAGAAATCTTGTCGATGATCGGCCGCTGCGTGCCGGCCGGCGCCACCAGTCCGAACCAGCCGATGTTTTCGAACCCTGGAACGGTCTCCGCTACCGTAGGCACATTGGGCAACGCAGGCGAGCGCTCCTTGCCTGTCACCGCCAGCGCGCGCAGCTTGCCGCCATTAATGAAGCCGATCGCTGCCGGCACGTTCGGCGTTGCCAGGTTGATTTGCCCGGAGACTAAATCGGCAATCGCCGGCCCTTCGCCCTTGTACGGAATGTTTTGAATGTTCAAGCCCGTCGTGAACAGAAAATTTTCCGCTGCCAGATGCGTCTGGCTGCCGATGCCCGCATGGCCGTAATTAAGCGTGCCCGGCTTGGACTTCGCGAGTTCGATCAGCTCTTTCAATGTCTTCACGGGAAGACCCGGATGGACGACGATCACCTGCGGGCCGCTGGCAACCATTGTGATCGGCATCAGGTCTTTTTGCGGGTGAAATCCCATGTTCTTGTAGATGTGCTGGTTCGCCGCCATCACCGAGCCGGAGGTCATCAGCAACGTGTAGCCATCGGGCGCAGCCTTGGCCACTTCGGCTCCGCCGATGTTGCCGCCGGCGCCGGCGCGGTTTTCAACGATGACCGACTGGCCCCACACCTCGGTGAGCTTCTGCGCCAGGATGCGGGCGACGATATCAGTGGCGCCACCGGCGGAAAAGTTCACGACGACGCGCACCGTCTTGTCCGGATAGTTCGTTGCCTGACCGAATGACCCGAACGACAGCAGCGACCCCAAAGCGAGTACAAGCAAGCGTAGTTTCATCAGTTTCTCCGAATGTCTTTCCCGCTGGTTTATCAGTGCGTCAAAGCGCTAACGCAAATGCCAAACCGACCACAACCGTAAACGCTGCGGCAACCGCCATCAAAGACCGTTGCCAATCTCGCCAGGGAAGAAACTCCAACGCGAGCAATCTTAGCCCTCCACCTGCGTGTGCCGCGAGCAACAGCACCAGGCCCCACTCCGCAGCCTTGACCAGTGGGCTGTCTGTCCATCGCAAGAAGCCTTCGAGTTCGGCTTCACCCGTTAGCGCCCTGCTCAGCGCCCAGAAATGGAACGGAAGAAACAAGGCAAGCGCGAGGCCACTTAATCGATGGACGATAAAAGCCACATAAGCTGAACTACGCGCCGAATGATGACGCACGTGTGCGCTGCTGACTCTCATGGTTTACGCGCGATTGCTCAGAACGCAGTTACTCAACGAATAACCCCGAGGCTGCGGCAAGACCCATCGCGATCAGCGTCACACCGAACACGATCAGCACCACATCGCGTGAGTGGCTGCGCCAGCCGAGCCATTCGATCGCGATTGCGCGCAGGCCGATCGGCGCATGCACTGCTACTGCCAGCACGAAGACCATATAGAACGTCAGCCATAAGCCGTTGCCGCGGGTCCTGGCAAGTATTTCGGCCGCGGAGAGTCCGCCGCGCGTGGCGTAGATGATGGTGGCGAGATGTACGAGAACGCAGATAGCCAGCACTGCCGCCGAAGCGCGCTGTGCGAACCACAACTGCGTCTCGCGGCGCGCGCTGCTGCCGCCGTCTTGCTCGATCACAGCTCGCCTTTAAGCGCCGCAGCAGCAGTGGCCCGTTTTAACCCGGCAATCGATGCAGTGGGCGAAATGCTTTTCGGGCAGCGCTCGGTGCAACTCATGTGCGTATGGCAGCTATGGCAGCCCGCATCGCCCGCCACCGCGCGCAGCCGCTCGCGGCGCGCATCATCGCGCACGTCATTGACCAGAGTCCACGCGCGATTCAGCGCGGCCGGGCCGAGATAGTCGGGCCGCCAGCTCACGACATCGCACGACGCATAACAAACGCCGCAGCCGATGCATTCGATGCCGGCCTGCAATGCCTGCGCTTCCCTGCTCTGGGGCTTTACCGCGATGAAATCATCGTGCCGCGTGCGCGAGCCCTGGTGATAGCCCTTTGCGCGCGTCCACTTGTTGAAAAACTCGCGCATGTCGGTGGCCAGATCGCGTATCACCGGCAAATTGGCGAGCGGTCCGATGGCGAGCCGATCGTCCTTTGCCACTGCGCTGACATGCGTGCGGCAGGTCCAGCGCGCCACGCCATTGACCGTCATCGCGCACGAGCCGCACATGCCGACCCTGCACGCGTAGCGATAGGCCAATGTCGAATCGAGCTTGCGCTGAATGTAGGTCACGACATCGAGCACAGTCTGGCTGGTCTGTCGAGGCACCTCGTAATCGACGTAGTGGCCCTCGGCGCTTCCACGCCACACCGAAACCTGCAACGTCGGCATCAAGCGCTTTCGTACAAGCGCGTCAACACGAATTCGCGATGGCCGAGCGCTTCGGCCGCAGTCAGCCGCCCATTGGCGGTGCGAAACATCATGTCGATCAATGCGTCGCCGGCTTCGTCAGGTGTCATCTCACGGCGCAGCAGGCCCGATACATCGACATCGATGTGCTCGCTCATCGTGCGTACCGTACGCGGATTCGCGCACAGCTTGATCACCGGCAGAATCGGGTTGCCGATGACGTTGCCTTGCCCGGTCGGGAAGAAGTGGACCGTGTAACCCGATGCCGCACAGAGCGTGACCATCTCAGCCGCGGCCGACGAAGAATCCATGAACCACAGGCCCGGTCCGGTCGGCGTCTCGGCCTTGTCGAGCACGCCGTCGATCATGCACTTGCGCCCGATCTTCTGGATGTTGCCCAGCGCTTTTTCCTCGATCGTGGTCAAGCCGCCGAGGATGTTGCCCTTGGTCGGCTGCGAGTCCGACAGATCGCTGGTCTT
>CAZKNV010000140.1:0-5666 GCA_964554145.1 uncultured Burkholderiaceae bacterium | reverse complement strand
TTCGACCCAACCCGGAGGGAAAGGCCGCTTGCGGGCGCATTGCGTCGTTGTCGCTCGCTGATTGGCATCAGCCAACGGCGCTCGCGACGCCTAGCACTGCATCCCGCAATCGGACTTTCGCACTCATGTTTTAGGGTGAACAGGCCCTAGGCTGGCGCCAGTCGGCCTTCCTGTAGACGTAATACGCGATCGCAGCGTGACGCGAGCTCCGGATCGTGTGTGACGATGATCACCGCCGTATGCCGGCTGCGTGCGAGATTGACCAACACTCCGAACACGCTGCGCGCGGTATCACGGTCCAAATTGCCGGTCGGCTCGTCGGCAAGCACACATGCCGGCTGAGTCACGATGGCGCGGGCAATCGCAGTGCGCTGTCTTTCGCCGCCGGACAATTCGCCGGGATGATGCTGCACTCGCTCCGCCAGTCCGACGGCCGCCAGCGCTTCCCTGGCACCCGCTCTGGCATCGCCCAACGCCTGGCGGCGTATCGCCAGCGGCATCGCAACGTTGTCCAGTGCAGTGAACTCCGGCAGCAGATGATGAAACTGGTAGACGAAGCCCAGCCGCTCGTTGCGCAGGCGACCGCGTTCGCCTTCCGTTAGCTGCATGACATCGCGGCCGTTGATCATTACTTGTCCGCGATCGGCTGCGTCGAGCCCGCCCAGCACATGCAGCAGTGTGCTCTTGCCTGAGCCTGATGCACCGACCACCGCGATCACTTCGCCGGGCGCAACATCGAGATCGGCACCGCGCAGCACGACCACTGCCAGCCCGCCTTCGCGATACGACTTTTCGACGGCGCGCGCGCTCAGAACCGGCACGTTAGTCATAGCGCAGCGCCTCGGCTGGTTTCACGCGCGACGCGCGCCAGCTCGGGTACACCGTGGCGACCAACGACAGCGCCATCGATATCAGCGCGATCGGCACGATGTCGCTGGCGCGCGGATCCGACGGCAATGAGCTGATGAAGTAGATGTCCTTCGGAATCAGCGGGAATCCGGCAATCCGTTCGATCGCGGGAAAAATCGTGTCGAGGTTATCCGCTATGAACAAGCCGCTGGCGACCCCGAGCAGCGTGCCCAGTACGCCAATCAATGCACCTTGCACCATGAACACCAGCATCACGCTGCCAGGACTGGCCCCGAGCGTGCGCAAAATTGCGATATCCGATTGTTTTTCGGTGACCGTCATCACCAGCGTGGAAACCAGGTTGAACGCGGCCACCGCAACGATCAGCCCGAGGATGATGAACATCATTCGCTTCTCGATCTGAACGGCGGCAAACCAGCTGCGGTTCTGCCGTGTCCAGTCGCGTACCAGCAAGCCGGGCTCGAGTGACTGTGCAAGTTGCACGGCCACTTCCGGAGCACGCTGCATGTCGGTCAGCTTGAGCCGCACACCGGTCGGCCCATCGACTCTGAACAGCCGCGCTGCATCGCCGATATGAATCAGCGCAAGTGAGCTGTCGTATTCGAAGTGGCCGGAATCGAACGTACTTAGTACCGTGAACTGTTTCAGCCGCGGCACGACACCGGCAGGGGTGACCTGACCTTGCGGCGCAATCAGCGTCACCTTTTCGCCGAGCGATACGCCGAGCGTGCGCGCGAGCTCGCCCCCGAGGACGATGCCGAATTCGCCATCCACCAGCGCCGACAACGGCGCTCCCCGCACCTGGGTAGCAATCTCGGATATTGCCGGCTCGGCGGCGGGATCAACGCCGCGCACCAGTACGCCGCGCACGCTTTCGCCGCGCGTTAACAGCGCCTGCGCGTTGATGTACGGCGCAGCGCCAATGACGGCGGGATTGCGGCGAACCGTTTGCTCGACTGCACGCCAGTCGGGAATCGCGCCGTTCACTGCGAATACTTCGACATGCGATACGACCGATAACATGCGATCACGCACCTGCGTTACGAATCCGTTCATCACCGAGAGGACGACGATCAGCGCCATCACGCCGAGCGCAATGCCGATCATCGATATGGCGGAAATGAACGAAATAAACCCGTTGCGGCGGCGTGCACGGCGTCCGGCGCGCGTGTAACGCAACCCGATTCGAAGTTCGTATGGAAGGTTCAAGGGTGTCGATCGAAGCGCGCGGATTGTAGCCAAGCAGCAAGCCGCCGCTGCAACCGTAGAATCAGTTGATGCATTTCACGCTGCTTGTAGCCGGTGCGTTATTGCCGGGCGAAATCGCTGTCGCACTGAGTGCCTCTCTTGATATGCCAAACCTGAAAGCCCGGATCGGGCGCGCGGCATTGATCGAAGAGGAAACGAGTGCAACAGAGTCTGGCAACGCACACTTGGACTGGTTAGCTCACAAATTGTTCAGTCAGGCCACGCCCGCTCCGACGGCGCCGTATGCATACGCGCAGCTTTCGGGCGCAATACCGCGCAGCTTTATCTGGCATGCCGATCCAGTCCACATTGAAATTGCGCGCGATCATTTGATTGTGCAATCGCTGGACGCCGACGTGCCGGCAGCGGACGAGTCGACACCATTGATCGACATTGCCAACGAACTTGCCTTGGGCCTTGGCTGTACGTTCGTACGCATCGGCGACCGCTGGTTTCTGCAGTCGGAGCACGATTGGGCGATCGACGCGGCGCCGCTGGCAGCAGTGACCGACGCGCCGATGATTATGCCGGTCGGCAACGACGCGCAGATCTGGAACCGACTACATAACGAAATTCAGATGGCATGGCACTCGCACCCGGTCAACGAGGCGCGCGATGCAAGGCAGCGGCGGACGATCAACGGGATTTGGCTGCATGGCGGAGGACGATGGAAGCCGCTGCCGCCGATTGTGTACCCCCAGGTGCAGTCCGACGCGCCTGAATTGCAAGGCGCTGCACAGGCGGCAGGCGTGCAGGTCACACCGCTTAACGCCAACGTCGTCGATGGCGCATTACTAGTAGTCGATGACTTACTGTCAGCGAAGCGGCTTGAAGATTGGTCAACCTGGTTACAAGCGATGACGACGATCGATCAGCGGCTCGCGGCTCACGCGTCCGACGCGATCGATCTGGTTCTTGCGGGTAGAAGCGTCCGCACGTTTGCATCGCGGCCGTCCGATCGATACAAACTCTGGCGGCATCGCACCCTCGCCGACGCGCTCACCGAATGACGGTGCTGACGGTTCGCGATTTCGATGCGGCAACAGCACGCCGCCTGGTCGCTGAAGGAGTGCCCGCCGCACTCTCACGAGCGTTGGCAGCGCGGGGCGTCACCGATGTTGCCGAAACCCGGTTGATGCTCGACGGATTGATGGCCCCCGACACGCTTTCACACGTAGGCGACGCTGCCACATTGCTAGCCGATGCAATCGACGCCGACGCGCGCCTGATGATCGTTGCTGACTACGACTGCGATGGAGCCACCGCATGCGCGGTCGGCACCCGAGGGTTGCGTGCGATGGGCGCGCGCGTCGATTATCTGGTGCCCAATCGCTTCGAGTACGGTTACGGGCTGACGCCGGAAATCGTCGATCTTGCCGCGCGCAGTGCCAGCGGCCCGCCCGATTTGCTGATCACAGTCGACAACGGCATTGCAAGTGTCGATGGCGTAGCACGCGCAAACGAGCTCGGCATGTCGGTGCTCGTCACCGATCATCATTTGCCGGGCGCTGTGTTGCCGGCAGCAGCATGCATCGTCAACCCGAACCAGCCCGGATGCGGCTTTCCGAGCAAGTACCTGGCCGGAGTCGGCGTGATGTTCTATGTGCTGCTCGCGCTGCGCGCCGAGCTGCGCGCCCGTGGCCGGTTCGATGCGGCAACGCAGCCGCGACTCGACCAGCTGCTCGATCTGGTTGCGCTCGGCACCGTGGCGGATATGGTGCGGCTCGATCGCAACAATCGCATCCTGATCGCACAAGGGCTGCAGCGGATCCGTCAAGGCCGGCTGCATCCCGGCATCGCGGCGCTGTTCCAGATCGCGGGCAAGGACGCGCGCGCGGCGTGCGCGCGCGATCTCGGCTTTGCCATCGGACCCCGCATCAACGCGGCAGGACGCTTGACCGACATGTCGATCGGTATCGAATGCCTGATTACCGACAGTTTCGAGCGCGCTACCGAGCTTGCACGGCAGCTCGATCAATTGAATCGCGAGCGGCGCGACATCGAAGGCGACATGCAGCTCGATGCGCTGGCCGCGCTTGATGAAGCCGACGTTGCCGCGCGCAGCACGATCTGCCTTTACCACGATGACTGGCATCAAGGCGTGATCGGATTGGTGGCATCGAGAGTCAAGGAGAAGTATCACCGGCCGACGATCGCATTTGCGCGCGCCAATGATGGAGAACTGCGCGGCTCGGGCCGCTCGATCGATGGCGTGCACCTGCGCGATACGCTGGACTTGGTGACCAAGCGCGCTCCGGCGCTGGTGCGCCGCTTCGGCGGGCATGCGATGGCGGCAGGCTTGACGATGCCCGCCGCGAGCTACGAACCCTTTGTTTCGGCATTCGAAGACGCAACACGCGCTTCATGCGATCGGACGCTGTTCGAGCGCACGATAATGACCGACGGCCCGCTGGCTGGAAGCGAGCTGGCGCTGTCATTGATCGAAGCAATCGATACGCACGTATGGGGCCAGGGATTTCCGGCGCCGTTGTTCGACAACGAGTTCGTAGTGCTGGAGCAGCGGCTCGTCAAAGATCGACATTTAAAGCTCGTGCTCGACCTCGATGGGCGCCGCTTCGACGCAATCTGGTTTGCCCGCACTGAGCAGTTGCCGCGAACGGTGCGGCTTGCGTATCGGCCTGCATTGGAGGAGTACATGGGCGCGCGCCGCCTGCAGCTGGTGATCGAATACGCCGCCCTATAATCCGCCGCTCGCGCAGTTAGATCACCGCAAAAGGACATCATGGAAGCCGAGCGCCTGAATCAGATCGAAGGTACCGTCGCAGACCTACGCGGTCGCCTCGCCGAGCTGCGGAGGTATCTTTGACGTCGACGTAAAGGAACAGCGTCTCGACGAAATCGGGCGCGCGCTCGAAGACCCGAAGGTCTGGGACGATCCGAAACGCGCACAGGAATTGGGCAGGGAAAAGAAAATCTCGGAATCGATCGTGCAGAGAATGCACGCGCTCGAATCAGCGGTGCGCGATTCCGGCGAGCTGTTCGCAATGGCGCGCAGCGATGACGACGATGCCACCCTGGTCGCGGTCGACTCCGATGTCGCGAAGCTCGCAACTCAGGTAGCCGAGCTCGAGTTCCAGCGGATGTTCAACAACCCGCTGGATCCGAACAACTGTTTCATCGAGATTCAGGCCGGCGCCGGCGGCACCGAGGCGCAGGATTGGGCATCGATGCTCGAGCGCATGTACCTGCGTTACGCCGAGCGCCGCAAATTCAAGTCTGAATTGCTCGATGAAACCAGCGGCGAAGTGGCCGGTATCAAGGGCGCGACGATCAAGCTCGTTGGCGATTACGCGTTCGGCATGCTGCGCACCGAAACCGGCATTCACCGGCTGGTGCGTAAGTCACCGTTCGACTCGAACGCGCGGCGGCATACGTCGTTCGCCAGCGTGTTCGTATATCCGGAAGTCGACGAGACGATCGAGGTCGAAGTCAATCCGGCCGATCTGCGAATCGACGTGTATCGCGCCTCCGGCGCCGGCGGCCAGCACGTCAACAAGACCGAGTCCGCCGTGCGCATTACGCACCTT
>CAZKNV010000139.1:0-5710 GCA_964554145.1 uncultured Burkholderiaceae bacterium | reverse complement strand
CTGATCATGACCGGAGAGGAAATTCTCGATGCCGGTGTGCAGGTGATGGCGCAGCCGCCGGGCAAGCGCAACAGCACGATCCACCTGCTCTCGGGCGGCGAAAAAGCGCTGACCGCGACCGCGCTGGTGTTTGCGTTGTTCAAGCTGAATCCCGCCCCGTTTTGCCTGCTGGACGAAGTCGATGCCCCGCTCGACGACGCGAATACCGAACGCTTTTGCCGTCTGGTCGAGTCGATGACCGACAATACGCAGTTCATGTTCATTACGCACAACAAGATCTCGATGGAAATGGCGCAACAGTTAATCGGAGTGACGATGCAGGAGCAGGGTGTTTCCCGCATCGTCGCGGTCGATCTCGACAGCGCGGTTCGGTTGACCGCCGAGGCTGCGTAGCGTTCGCGCATGAACCAGTTGACGTGGGTGCTGTTGGCAATCGCCGCAGTTCTGCTCGCTGCACTTTACGTGTATGGCAAATGGCAGGAGCGCAAGTCTGCTTCGGAGCTTGACGAAGCTTCATCAGCCGATGCCGGCGCATCTGCGCCGGCAACCGCGCGTGTTGCCGCTGCGCGAACTATGCGGCATGCACCGCCCCGGATCGAGCCGACCATCGGGACCATCGGCATTGCTCCCGAGTCCAACCCGGCTGCGCCGGTAGACGCGACCGTTGAGCCGAACGAAGAGTCGCTCGCGCCACAATCAGTCGGCGGCTGGGTCGAAGATCCGCTGCTCGATCTGATGCTGGAGCTGCGCTGCGTTCATTCGTTCGACGGTGTTGCGGCACTGGAGGCGCGCGCGCAGCTTGATCGGCTCGCGTTGAATTTGCCGATCCACCTCGCGGTATGGGACACCAAGGTGGCACGCTGGAGCCTGCCGGATCGCTTCGGGTTTTACTCCGAGATGTTGATTGGAGTGCAGCTCGCCACCCGGCGGCATTCGCTGGGCGAAATCGATGCCGCGCGGTTTGTTTCAGCAGTGCAGCAGATCGCGGTCTCGATCGACGCAGACTTTGACCCGCCGGATGTCGCGCGCATCGTGCAGCAGGCGACCGAGCTCGATCGGTTATGCGCGCGCTTCGATGTTCAGATAACACTAACCCTGGAAGCGCAGTCCGAACCGTGGAGTGACGGGCTGGTCGATGCAGCCGCGCGCGAAGCGCAGTTCAATCAAGTCCAGCCCGGACGTTGGGAGCGCAGCGATGCGCTCGATCGAACGCCGGTCTTTATGACTGCAACCGGATCGCCCCCGGCCCGCCTGCCGATCACGCTGGATGTTCCGCTTGCAACGAGCGAGCCGGCGCCGCTGCCGATACTGTTTGCCACCGCGCACCAATTGGCCGTGCCATTGAACGCGCGAGTGGTTGACGACAACGGCCGCACGGTCGAGGCAGGCGCGCAAGCGACGATCGAGGCAGAGCTGGAAACACTGGTGCGCGAGATGCGCGCCGCCGGTATCGAGCCCGGCTCGATGCGCGCGCGCCGCCTATACGCGGAGTAGACGCTTGGCGCGCGCAGCTCGCTCGCCGCAAGTGACGCCGGACGAGCGCGCACGCCGGCTGCGCGAGCAGATTGCTCAGGCCGATCACAACTACTACCTGCTCGATCAGCCGACGCTGCCCGATGCGGAATACGACCGCCTGATGCTCGAGTTGCACGCGCTCGAGGCCGAGCATCCGGAGTTAGTCACCCCCGATTCGCCGACCCAGCGTGTCGGTGGGGCGGCAAGCCGCACTTTCTCCCCGGTTCGGCACGCCGTGCCGATGCTGTCACTGAATAACGCGTTCAATGAAGCGGACGTGGTCGCGTTCGACGCACGCGCGCGCGATGCGCTGATTCGCACGGGTCATCAAGTGGATCAGATCGAGTACGCATGCGAGCTGAAGTTCGACGGCCTGGCGGTCAGCCTGCGCTATGAAGGCGGGGAGCTGGTGCAAGGCGCGACGCGCGGCGACGGTGCTATCGGCGAAGACGTGACCGCGAACCTGCGCACGATTCGCGCGATACCGCTGCGCCTCGCGGTCGGTGCACCGGCAGTGCTCGAAGTGCGCGGCGAAGTGATGATGTTCAAACGCGAGTTCGAGCGCCTGAATGAGCGCCAGCGCGCGAAAGAAGAGCGCGAGTATGCCAATCCGCGCAATGCCGCAGCAGGCGCGTTAAGGCAACTGGATCCACGCGTCACGGCCGAGCGTTCATTGCGGTTCTTTGCCTACGGACTGGGAGAACTGCAAGGCGCGGAGCCGACCACGCATTCTGCGCTGCTCGATGGGCTCGTCAGTCTCGGCATACCGGTCGCACGTGAACGCGCGGTGGTCAACGGCATCGCCGGATGTTTGCAGTTCTATCAGGCGGTCGGCGAGCGGCGTGCGGCGATGCCTTATGAAATCGACGGTGTCGTCTACCGGGTGAACGCGCGTGAGCATCAACTGGCGCTCGGTTACGTTTCGCGTGCGCCTCGCTTCGCAATTGCTCACAAGTTTCCGGCGCAGGAAGCCATAACCCAGTTGATCGGCGTTGATGTTCAAGTCGGCCGCACGGGAGCGCTGACACCGGTGGCGCGGCTGACGCCCGTTTTCGTGGGCGGCGTCACGGTGACCAACGCCACCTTGCACAACGAGGACGAGATTCGACGCAAGGACATCCGCATCGGCGATACCGTGGTGGTCCGGCGCGCGGGCGACGTGATCCCGGAGATCGTTGCCGTCGTTCCGGAGCGGCGTCCATCCGACGCAGCGCAGTTCAAGATGCCTACGCGATGCCCGGTGTGCGGATCGCACGTTTACCGGGAGGAGGGCGAAGCGGTCGCGCGCTGCACCGGCGGCCTCGTGTGCGCGGCGCAGCGGAAGCAGTCATTGCTGCACTTCGCTGGGCGGCGTGCGCTCGACATCGAGGGGTTGGGCTACAAGCTGGTCGATCAACTGGTTGACGGCGGCATCGTGCGCACGCCTGCAGATTTGTTCAAGCTCGGCGTCGGCACTTTGGCAGCGCTGGAACGCATGGCCGGAAAGTCCGCTGCCAATCTGGTCGAGGCACTCGATCGTGCGCGCAGCACGACGCTCGAACGCTTCATCTATGCGCTCGGCATCCGGCATGTCGGTGAATCGACCGCACGCGATCTGGCGCGGCATTTCGGGATGCTCGACCCGATCATCGAGGCCTCCGAGGCGGAGCTGCTGCAGGTGAATGACGTCGGCCCGGTCGTCGCGACATCGATCGCACGGTTCTTTGCCGAGCCGCACAATCGCAAAGGGGTCGAACAACTGCGTGCTGCCGGCGTTCACTGGCCCGAGAGCAAACCGAACCGTGTGCCACTCGGACGGCTGGCCGGCAAGACGTTCGTCATTACCGGCACCCTGCCCACACTAAAGCGAGACGAAGCCAAGGATCGCATCGAAGCGGCCGGCGGCAAGGTTTCCGGCTCGGTTTCGAAGAAGACCGACTACGTCGTGGCCGGTGAAGATGCCGGCTCGAAACTCGCCAAGGCGAGCGAGCTCGAGGTGACTATCATCGACGAGGCGCAACTACAGAAGATGTTGGGAGACTGATTTGTACGCAATCGTCGGCGGCAGCGGCCTTGCCAAGCTCACAGCACTGCAAAACACGCGTCGGCAGGTGATGCGTACGCCGTATGGCGAGCCGTCGGGCGCGTTGACGTTCGGCCAATTCGCCGGCGCGGAGGTCGTGTTCCTCGCGCGCCATGGATACGGCCATACGCTGGCGCCGCACGAGATCAACTATCGCGCCAACATCTGGGCGCTGAAGGAGCTGAAGGTCGAAGGCGTGATTGCGGTCGCTACCGTCGGCGGAATTCGCGAGGATCTCGCGCCCGGCACATTGGTGCTGCCCCATCAGGTCATCGATTACACGCACAGCCGGAAGAGCACGTTCTTCGAAGGCTCGGAGATGCCGGTAACCCATGTCGACTTCACGCAGCCATACACGCGCGCGCTGCGCGAACGACTGATCGCAGCGGCGGCGAAGTGCGACGAAAAAGTTTTCGACGGCGCGGTCTACGCGTGCACGCAGGGGCCACGCCTTGAAACCGCAGCGGAGATCGAGCGTATCGCGCGCGAGGGCGGCGAAGTGGTCGGCATGACGGGAATGCCGGAAGCGGTGCTCGCACGCGAAGCCGGCCTTGACTACGCCGCCCTTGCGGTCGTGATCAACCATGCGGCCGGCCGCGGCGACAGCGTGCAGGCGATCAAGCTGGAAGAGTTGGGCGAAGTGATGCAGGCGAACATCGTGCGTGCGGTGCGAATTCTTTCTTCGTTCTTCGGAGGCGGGAAGTGATCCGCGAAATCCTGCGCATGGGCGACCCGCGTCTCCTGCGCGTGTCCGATCCGGTACGCGATCTGAAATCACCGGAACTCGCCACCCTGGTCGATGACATGTTCGAAACGATGCATGCTGCCGACGGCGCCGGGTTAGCCGCGCCCCAGATCGGCCTGCCGTTGCGCGTGGTGATCTTCGGCTACAGCGATCCGGACATGCGCAACCCGCGCTATCCGGATGCCGATCCGGTGCCGCAGACGATTCTCGTCAATCCGTCGATCGAAGCGCTCACGAACGAGGAAGAAGAAGGATGGGAAGGGTGCCTGTCGGTGCCCGGCCTGCGCGGCGTCGTTCCGCGCGCCGCGAAGATCCGCTATCGCGGAGTCGATTTGCAGGGCCGGCCGATCGATCGCATGGTCGATGGTTTTCATGCGCGAGTGGTGCAGCACGAATGCGACCATCTGGACGGCATTCTGTATCCGATGCGGGTGCGCGATTTCTCGCGCTTCGGGTACACCGATATCCTGTTCCCTGGAATTGCCAACGCTGAGGACTAATCGGCCCGCGAGTGGTTACTGGCCGTGAAAATCAGTTCAATGAGCAGCGTGGTCTTGAGGCGCAAGACCGAGGTCATCGGCGATTGTGTGCAGCCTCTTGTCGCGCGTCCACAGTCGCGCGCCGTGGGTCAATGCTACAGACGCCAGCAGGTGTACATCCACGTACCCGATTCCCTTGCCATACAGGCTGTGCCGCTCGATAAATCCAAGCGCCTCATCGTTGTCCGCCACAGCGCCTGTTGGAAGTTGCTGCAGCAGTTCCAGAATCATCGAGCGATCGGCCAGGCTCCCACACGCGATTTCGCCAACCACGAATGGATGCGTGAGCACGACGCTGCGTTCAAGCAGTTCTGCGAGCTGCGCGTCGCTCCGGCGCAGGTGCTCGACCCAGACTGATGTGTCGACCAATATCAAGCGGCGGACCCTTGGCGCCGGCGCGGGGGCGCTTTTAATTCGGGCTGAGTACCGCCGAGTCGCGCGAGACGCTTGGCGCTTTCACGTTCGATTAAGGCCTTCAATCCCTCGCGCACCATGGCCGACCGGTCCAGCGAGCCAGTCAGCTTGATGGCCTTTGCGAGCAATTCGTCGTCGATGTTGATGGTCGTTCTCATAATCCGGGCTCTCCTGTCAGCAGCACCAAATATAGCATCAAATGATGCTCTTCGGCGCGCATCCTCATCGCGCCCTAACGTCCAAGACTCTGCTAGTACAAATGTAAGCACGACATCTAGGCCGCGCGAGCAGCCGGCGGGGCCAACGCTTCCAGCAAATCACCTTCAATCGCAAGCTGATCGCGCGCAGAACCGAGCTGCGCACCCGACACCAGGAATACGTCCTCGGCGCGCTCGCCCAGGGTCAGCACTTTTGCGGTGTGCACATTGAGCTCGT
>CAZKNV010000138.1:1392-5738 GCA_964554145.1 uncultured Burkholderiaceae bacterium | reverse complement strand
AGATGATGACGGCGCACGCTCCAATCGAGGCAGGCGTGCGACAAACGACGGCGCTGCTCGCCGAGGGTTTCGAGGTCGATTCCGATCTCGCCGAGGAACCGCTTGCCAGCCGGGGTAAAAGACAGTTCACCCGCGCCGCGTCGCACATAGCGACGCTGTTGCAGACTGTCGAGGGCGAGCACGCCCAGTTCGCCGGCGAGATGGTCGTAGCACACGCGAGCTTTTCTTAGCGCCGGCTCGCGCGGGCTCGACCGGACTCGCACAGCGCCGGTGCGGTAGGCCACGCCCATCAGGCTTTCGAGCAGGTGCGCCACGTCGCGGTCTGCGAGGCGAAAGTACCGGTGCCGTCCCTGGCTCTCGACGGCGATCAAGTCGGCATCGAGCAACTTGGCAAGATGCGCGCTGATCGTCTGCTTCGTCAAGTTAGCGACCCCGCCGAGCTCGGTAGCGGTCAGCGCTTCGCCTGCCATCAGCGCCGTCAGAATCTCGGCCCGTGCGTGGTCGCCGACCAGGGCGGCGATACGAACGATGCTTGGGCCGTCCTTCATGGTTCGATCGTAGTCGAACCATCGAGGTGCGGCAAGGAGTTATCGTTACTCACCATCCATCGAGGACGCAACATGCGTATTACCTGCTTCATCCGTTACGAGATCGATCCGTTCCAGCGCGACGCCTTCAAGGAATACGCCGACAATTGGGCGCGCATCATCCCGCGCTGCGGCGGTGACCTTGTCGGCTACTTTCTGCCGCACGAAGGAACGAACAACATTGCGTGGGGATTGATCGCATTCGACAGCCTCGCTGCGTACGAGGCGTACCGGACCAGACTGAAAGCCGACGCCGAAGGTCGCGCGAACTTCGCTTTCGCGCAGGAAAAGCGGCTGATCCTGCGCGAAGAGCGCACGTTTCTCGAGACGGTCGAAAGCACGTTTCGCGTCGTCGATGCTGGTCCCTAATCTGCCGAAGCCGCAGCCGGCGGAGTGCGATCGAGGTTCAGGTTGCCTTGTTTAGCCCGACCATCAGGAGTTCGAAATACACGCGCCGACAGCGCATACAGGAATGAAAAACTCCAGGCCACGAATAACACAGCCGCAACTACCGCCAAGACTGCTACAGTCGTGCGCGGCAGAAAAACAGGAAGCTTGACGATCAACCACTCCAGAAGGATCGCCGGCGCCAAGTACGCAAGCGCAGCGGGCCAGTTGCGGACAGCAGCTCTAACTCCCTCGGTGACAGCGCCGGCTCCTGTCAAACCGCGCAGCACTACAGCGGCAGGAATGAATGTGAGCGGCAGGATGGCGACGTACATGATGATTTTGAAGATGAAAAAAGCATCGATTGCAGGAGGCTTTGTGGCGAGAATGTTGCCGAAAAAATAGGCGATCGAGTGCAGGCCGCCGCCTTGCGCGACCAGGTACGCCAGCGCGACAATTACAGGAAATAAAGCGGTCAACACGAGCACGAGTTGTGCGGACGGCGGAAGGGAAAACACGCGAAACAGGTGTCCGGGCCTTGGCGGTTGTCCCGACGCTGCGTTCGAAAACAACACAAGCATCTGCGCCCCCAACAGTCCTGCAAGCGCAATCTTTGCCACAAAGCCGATGTACGGAACGAACATCAAGCTCTCGACGGCCACGAAGAACACGATGATCAACAGCAGCCACCGAAGTGGGTACGCGGCCAGCAGATCGAGCGCGTGGCGCGCGCTGCGGCCGATTTCGGCGACGCTGATTGCCTGCATGCTCATGCCCCTTTCAGGTGCCATGCTTTCGGTCGAGTGAATGTTTCGATTCCGTACGTTGACAAGGTGAGGCCGATGCCGGAATGGCCGATGCCACTCCATGGCAACCGCGGGCTGACTCGATCGCAGCAGTTCCAGTAGACCGAGCCTGCGTTCAGTTTTGCAAGGATGCTGCGCGCGCGCTGTTCATTCTTCGAATAAACGCCGGCGGTCAGGCCGTATTCGGTGTCGTTCATCAATCGCACCGCCTCATCATCGCTCGCGACTTTCTGAATACCGATAATCGGCCCGAAACTTTCCTCGCGCATCACCTCCATCGAGTGGTCGACGCTCGTCAGCACGGTCGGCTCGAACCAGTTGCCGGGCGGGCTTACGCGCGCGCCACCGAGGCGCAGCTCCGCTCCTTTGGCCAACGCATCTGCGACCTGCCGCTCGAGCACGTCAAGCTGCGGCGCTCGCGTGAGCGGCCCGAAGTAAGTTTCGTCGGACGCCGGGGCGCCTCGTTTAAAGCCCGCGACTTCCCTGACGAATGCGTCGATGAACGCGTCGTGAATCGCTGCGTGCACGTAAATGCGCTCGACGGAGCAGCAGCTCTGCCCGGAGTTGTACATGGCGCCATCGGCAAGCGATGCTGCTGCGGCGGCGACATCGACGTCATCGCAGGCGTAGATCGGATCTTTCCCACCGAGCTCGAGTTGCAGCTTCAGCATGCGCGGGCCGACTTCCTGGGCAATGCGGCGCCCAGTTGCGTATGAGCCGGTGAAGAACACGCCGTCGATCGGCTGCTTGATCAACTCGGACCCGACCGCGCCATCGCCCACGAGCACTGCGAATATCTGTTCGGGAACACCGGATCGATGCAGCAGCTTTCCAATCTCGATTCCGGTCAACGTGGCAAATTCGGACGGCTTGTAAAGCACCGCGTTGCCGGTCAGCAGCGCGGGCACGAAGACATTGCCACCGACGAAGTACGGATAGTTCCAGGCGGAAATGTTGGCGATGACGCCCAGCGGCTCGTGCGAAATCTGCTCGCGCATGCCCTTTGCGTCATGCACGTCACGCGCGGCGATCGCCTTCTCGGTTGACTCAAGAAAAAAATCGATGCGCGCGGGCAAGCCACTGATTTCGTTTTTCGACTGACGAATCGGCTTGCCCGTTTCCGACGTGAGAATCGCGGCCAGACGCTCGACATCGCTTTTCAGCGCGTCGCGGAATCGTCGCAACGCATCTAGACGCGTCCTCAACGGTGTCGCTGCCCACGCCGGCTGAGCGGTGCGCGCGGAGGAATACTTTGCGACGATCGACTGCACGTCGTCTTGCCGCAATTCAGCAATAGTCGACCCAGTCGCGGGATTTTTAACAGTCAACATGCGGGTCAGCATGCGTGCCAAATGCTTCGCTCATCGATTCTTCTCGGTAACGCCTAGAAAGTCGTTCAGGATCGGATCACCCGACAAGGTCTCGCTGCTGGTCCAGTCGAGAAACTCGGGATGCCACTGAACTGCCGCCACATAGGAGCGACCGGTCCAGCGCATCGCCTCCACCAGACTATCGTCGGTGGACTTTGCTTCGATGGTGAACCCGTCGGCAAGCTTCTTTACCGCTTGATGATGAACGCTGTTTACGCGGGCGCGCGTAATGCCCGGATAAAGCCCGGCCAGATGCGTATCGGCGACGAACTCGATCTCGTGAAAATTCTGGTCGTACAACGCCGCATCGCGATGCATGCGGCTGCCCGGCTGTTGCGTCGTGATGTCCTGATACAGCGTGCCGCCGAACGCAACGTTGATCACCTGCAACCCGCGGCACACGCCGAGCACCGGCTTGCCGGCATCGATGAAGGCGCGCAACAGTGCGATTTCGTATTCGTCGCGCACTTTGTCGCCGCTCCATTCGGGCTTCAGTGGCTCTTCGCCGTAGCTGCCCGGCCACACATCGGAGCCGCCATGCAGCACCAGTCCGTCAAGCAGCGCCGCGTAATCGGCCAGCGTTACATCGCCACGCTTTGTGCTGCCCTCGGGCGACGGAATCACCAGCGCGAGAGCCCCGCCTGACTGCACCCAGTGAACGATCGATTGCTCGACATACTGCAGCGTCTTGCCGGTAAACACCGGCCGGTTTGCATCGGCGTGAAAGAAACATGCCGAGATGCCGATACGACGCCGCGTCTTCACATCGCTTCCGCAAAGAAGCGTTCGAAGTCCGCACGCGTGCAAGGCCGCGGGTTGGTCTGATGGCAGATGTCCTTTTCCGCGATGTCGACCAGCGCCGGAATCTGCTCCTGCTTGACACCGACCACCGACAACGACGGCGCGATGCCGATCTCGCGCTTCAACCGAACCAGCCATGGAATGAAGTCGTCAGCGCCGCCGGCTTTGGCCGCGTGCGCAAGCTCGGCAAATTTGTCTTGTGTCGCGGCGAGGTTAAACCGCATCACCGGTTCCAGCATCAATGCGTTTGCCAGGCCGTGATGCAGATCGCACACCGCGCCGAGCGCGTGCGCGCACGAGTGCACCGCGCCCAGATCTTTCTGAAACGCGATCGCTCCCATCATCGATGCCATCATCATGTCGGCGCGCGCGGCGAGATTGCGCCCGTCCTTGAC
>CAZKNV010000138.1:0-1292 GCA_964554145.1 uncultured Burkholderiaceae bacterium | reverse complement strand
TCGTCGCTGACCACGCTCGAGCGGCCGACTTCTGAGCCGGTCCCGCTGGTCGTCGGCACGGCGACGATGTAGGGCAGATCATTCGTGATCGGTCGCGCGTTCGGGTGGTCCCACGCATACTCGATCACATCGCCCTCGTGCACCGCCATTAGCGCAACTGCCTTGGCGACATCGAGCGCTGCACCGCCGCCGATGCCGATAACCGAGTCGGCTTGATGCACGCGAAACGCATCGCGTCCTTGCATCGCCTGCGAACCGGTCGGATTGCCGTGCACGCCGGCAAATACGTGGGCGTCTAGTCCTGCGCCGAGATTCGCAACAAAGTTCTTCAGCACCGGCAACGCGGCCAGTCCCTTGTCGGTCACAACGATCGGACGAGCAAGACCACGGTCGCGCAGATGGTCGCCGACTAACCTGCTCGCGCCCGCGCCAAAATGAATGTCGGTCGGAAAGGAAAAGCGTGCGACGCTCATCGCTCGTTATCTAATAGTGACCCAGCGCAATTCGAGCACATCGTTCGGCCATTGCACCATGTCGATGCTCGGACGCATCACCCACGTCAGCTTGCGTCGGTACAAGGGAACCAGCGGCAGATCGGCATGCATGATGCGCAACGCATCGCCCGTCAGCGCGCGGCGCTTTGCGATGTCCGGCTCGATGCGAATCGCATCGATCAACGCATCGAGTTTCGGGTTCGAGTAGCGGCCGCCGTTGAACGCACCGCTGCCGGCGCCGTCCCAGGTACGGATCACGTTGTTGAACATCGCCCACGGGTCGGTGCCCGGCGACCAGCCGAACTCGAAGAAACTCGCGGTGGCCTGTGTCAACTTGGGAAAGAACAACGAACTCGGCGACGGCTGAAACGAAACGCGGATGCCCACCTGCGCCAGCATCGCGCTGATCGCCTGGCATACCGCCGCGCGAAAAGTGATATTGACGCAGTCGAGCGCAACTTCGAAGCCATCGGCGTAGCCCGCTTCCTTCAGCAACGCGCGCGCCGCATTCGGGTTGTATGGCAGGCGCTTGTCGAGTTCGGGCAGATAGCCATCGACCAACGGCGAGACGTGCGCGCCGGTCGGTGTGGCCTGTGTGCGCAACACCTTCGCGATGATCGTGTCGATGTCGATCGCGTGATAAACGGCGCGCCGCACGCGAACATCCTTGAACGGGTTGCGGCCCTTGATATCGGAAAACTGCAGCTCGGCGCGCGCCTGATCGAAGCCCAGATACTGCACGCCGATGTCGGTCGTCTCGATCGACTTCAATGACTTGTCGCGCTTGATCCGCGCGAC
>CAZKNV010000137.1:0-5739 GCA_964554145.1 uncultured Burkholderiaceae bacterium | reverse complement strand
CCTTGAAATCGTCGATGGACTTGATCTCCTTCCTGAACCAGCCGGTCATCTGCACTCCGGTATTGCCGCAGGGAAAGGCGATCATGCCGAAAGGCGCGTACACCTCGTGCCACAGTGGGATGCCGCCGCCGTCGTACAGCCAGCCGTTCACGCCCTGGAAGTTGAGGCCGAAGGGTACCGCGGTGAAGTACTGCGCGGCGAAGGTCTTGCCGGTCCAGAAGTAGCTGTTGGCGTGATTCATCTCGACGGTTCCGGAGCGCACCGCGTCGAAGCCCTCGAGCGCCGGAATCAACTCGCCCGCACCGTAGACCTGGATGCGCAGGCGCCCGTTCGACATTGCGTCGATGCGCTTGGCGAGATCGGTCGCGCTGCCCGGTCCGTCCATGTAGAAAGGCGCGCCCTTGCCGTAGGCACTCGTCATTTTCCAGCTGAACTTCTGCTGGGCGCGCGCGACGAACGGAAAGCCAAGCGCACCGGCGGTGGCGCCGCCGGTAATGCCAGCCTTGAGGAGTTTTCTGCGGACGTTGCTCATGCCGACCTCCCTGACTCGTTGGTGGAACTCCGGACAGCTCGGCAGATTGTAATGCGGGTTCTACGGTAAATCGGCCGTTCAAGGTGTCGATGTCCGCTTGGACCGCTGTGTGGCCTGCGCGTGAACGGGCCAAGATCATCCGGTAGGCTCCAGCCTTACATTGGAAACGCCAGCCTTGGAAACGCCAGCCGCATTGCCATTCTTCGAGCCGCGACACCGCGAGTTGGCTGCAACATTTGGCGATTGGGTCGCTTCACGTCTGGCTACAGCTCGGCGATCGCAGATGTGGCATCGAGCTGCATGGAGCCACGATGTCGGTTCCGATTCCATTGGGCGGGACGCTTCGATGGCGACGCCCGGCAACCTGCGCACGCCTCAACACGGTCGATGAACGTCAGTCCGCTGGCAGGCACGCCGGCCACGCCGGATATGCTGATCGATGTCGCCCGACTCGTTGCCGCCTACTACACCGAGGTCCCTGATCCGTCGGTACCCGCACAACGCGTTGCGTTTGGAACCTCGGGACATCGAGGCTCTGCGCTCGAAAAATCCTTCAACGAATCACACGTGCTGGCGATCAGCCAGGCGATTTGCCTGTATCGAAAGCAGCACTCGATCGATGGTCCGCTGTTCCTCGGCATCGACACGCATGCGCTGTCGGTGCCGGCCTTTACGAGCGCGCTCGAGGTGCTGGCCGCCAACGGTGTCCATGTGCTGATTGCGCAGGGCGGCGAATACACGCCGACGCCTGCTGTGTCGCACGCAATCCTCTTCCACAACCGGCGCCGCAGCAGCGGACTGGCCGACGGCATCGTGATCACGCCGTCGCACAATCCGCCCGATAGCGGTGGGATCAAATACAACCCGCCCAACGGCGGTCCTGCCGACACCGATGTGACGGGCTGGATCGAAGCGAAAGCGAACGCGCTGCTCGAAAAAAGCGGCTTGAGCAACGTGGGGCGCATCCCGTTCGATGACGCGCGGCGCGCTGAGACAACTCGCGAGCACGACTTCCTTGCTTCCTACGTGGCCGATCTTGACAGCGTCATCGACTTCGCTGCGATCCGCGATTCGGGCATTCGCATCGGCGTTGATCCTCTCGGCGGCGCCGGCGTGCACTATTGGGCGCGCATCGCCGAGCGCTATCGGCTCGACCTGACAGTAGTCAGCGAAGAGGTCGATCCGACCTTCAGCTTCATGAGCCTCGACTGGGACGGCCAGATCCGCATGGACCCGTCGTCGGCTTACGCGATGCAACGACTGATCGGCCTGAAGGACCGGTATGACATCGCGTTTGCGTGTGACACCGACCACGATCGCCATGGCATCGTGACTCCGAGCTCCGGGTTGATGCCGCCGAACCACTATCTCGCGGTAGCGATCGACTATCTGTTTCGCAACCGCGCGCGCTGGAGCAGCGATGCAGCAGTCGGCAAAACCCTGGTCAGCAGCGCAATGATCGACCGCGTCGCCGCCCGGCTAGGGCGACGGCTGGTGGAGATGCCGGTCGGTTTCAAATGGTTTGTCGATGGCCTGTTCGATGGCTCGCTGGGCTTTGCCGGCGAGGAAAGTGCCGGCGCGTCGTTCAGCCGCATCGATGGTGCCGTGTGGACCACAGACAAGGACGGCATCGTGCCGGCGTTGCTCGCCGCGGAGATCACCGCACGCATCGGCCGCGATCCGGGGCAGTTGTATCGCGAGCTCACGATGGACCTCGGCGAACCGGCCGCCGACAGAGTCGAAGCAGCGGCTACGCCCGATCAGAAACGCAAGCTCGCAAAACTTTCGCCAGAGCAAATACGCATCACCGAATTAGGCGGCGAACCGATCGAGCGCGTGCTCGACCGTGCACCGGGCAACGATGCGCCGATCGGCGGCATCAAGGTGATCGCCGCCAGCGGCTGGTTCGCCGCACGTCCTTCCGGCACCGAGGACATCTACAAAATCTATGCGGAGAGTTTTCGCGGAGAAGCCCATCTGCGCCAGATTCTCGAAGAGGCGCAGAAGGTTGTCGATGCCGCGCTGAACCTTTGAGCCCAACGCGACACGATGCCAAAGTTTGCAGCCAACCTCGGAGTGCTATTCACTGAACTGCCTTTCCCAGAGCGGTTTGCGGCTGCGGCGCGCAACGGTTTCCAGGCGGTCGAGCTTTTGTTTCCGTACGACCATGAGCCGCGCGACATCGCCAGGTGGCTTGCCGACAGCGGGCTGCAAAATCGCGGATTGAATCTCTGGCCCGGCGATTACGCTGCCGGAGAGCGGGGCCTGGCATCGCTTCCCGGGCGTGAGGCAGACTTTCGTGCAGCGGTTGCACGCGGACTGGAGTACGCCGAGGCGACCGGCACGCCGACGCTGCATGCGATGAGCGGAACCGTTCCGCCGGGGGGTGATCGGAGTGCGCACCGCGACGTGTATGTCGAGAATCTCAGATTTGCCGCAAGGGAACTCGCGAAGAGCGGTCGCACGTTGTTGATCGAAGCGATCAACCTGCGAGACATACCGGGCTACTTCCTGAACACGCAGGCCGATGCGCATGCGATCCGGGAGGAGGTGGGCGAGTCCAATCTGAAGATTCAGATGGATTTTTATCACGCGCAGATCGTCGAGGGTGATCTCGCGATGACGTTCAAGAAGTACTTCGCTCACATCGCGCACGTGCAGGTTGCCGGTGTCCCGGACCGCCATGAGCCGGATGAAGGCGAAGTGGACTTCGGCTATCTACTGCGGATGCTGGACCAGATGCAGTATGCCGGGTGGGTGGGGTGTGAATATCGCCCTCGTCGAGGCACCGAAGAGGGGCTGCGGTGGATGCGCAATCTTTCCGGAGTGGCCGGCGCATGAAGGTGCTGGTCACCGGCGGTGCCGGATTTCTTGGGCGACGTCTGGCCGAGCGGCTATTGCAACGGCAAGCGATTAGCGAAATCGTGCTGGTCGATCAGGTGGCGGGTGCCCCCTTTGCAGACGACCGGGTTCGTCAGATCACCGGCGACATTGCGGATCCCGATCTGCTGACGCACGCAATCGACGCGGACACCGCTTCGATCTTCCATCTGGCTGCCGTCGTCAGTGGTCAGGCCGAAGCGGATTTCGATCTGGGAATGCGGATCAACATCGATGCATCGCGGCGCCTGCTCGACGTCTGCCGCGCCATGGGTCATCGGCCTAGAGTTGTCTTTGCCAGTTCGGTCGCGGTGTATGGAGGCGAGCTGCCCGCGGTGGTACTCGACACGACCGCCGTTGCGCCGCAGTCGTCCTACGGAATGCAAAAGGCCGTGGCCGAACTCCTGATCAACGACTACACGCGCCGAGGCTTCATTGACGGCCGCGTGTTGCGGTTGCCGACGATCAGCGTGCGGCCCGGACGCCCCAACGCTGCCGCATCGTCGTTCGCCAGCGCCATTATTCGTGAGCCGTTGAACGGCGAAACATCGGTCTGCCCGGTCGATGTGAACACGCTTCTGTGGTTGCTGTCGCCGGCCACCGCGATCGAATCGCTGCTGCACGGTCACGACGTACCCGTGGACGCGCTTGGATCGAATCGAATCATCAATCTGCCGGGCCTGTCGGTCACCGTCGGCGAGATGGTCGAAGCTCTGCAGCGCGTGGCTGGATCGGAAGTCATCGGCCGCATTCGGTGGGAGCGGGATGTTCGGGTGGAACGAATTGTGTCGACGTGGCCGGGAGCGTTGGACACGACGCGCGCTCTTGCCCTCGGTTTTCCAATTGACGAGAATTTCGAAACCGTCATTCGCCAGCACGTGCGGCATCAATAGGTTCTGAAACTCACTTTTTCGGCGTCAATAGCGCAGACTCAACGAGCACATCGACTCCCGGCGCGGGCCGGATGGCGCCGGCGGGCAATCGCTCTGCCGCGCGCCATCGTGTCACTGCATCGCGCTTGGACTCGCCTGTTACCAGAAACAGCACCTCGCGCGCTCGGCTCAATCGTGCCGCACTGAGCGACACACGCTGCGGCGGCGGCTTCGGTGCATCGAACACGGCGAGCACATCGGGGGCGCTCGACGCGGTGCCCCAGTCGGCATTGGGGAACAGGCTGGCAGTGTGGCCGTCTTCGCCGAGACCGAGCAGTACCAGATCGAAGTCGCCTACGTTGCGCAGCGTTTCTGCGTAGGCGAGCGCCGCCGCGCCTGCACCTAGCCCGGCGGGAATCGCGTGCACGTGATGTTTCGGAATCGGCACGTGATCGAGCCAGGTGTCGGCCGCCATCTTGCTGTTGCGTTCGACGTTATCCGCAGGCAGACAGCGCTCGTCGCCGAAGTACACGTGCCAGCGCGACCAGTCGGTGGTTGACGCGCGCAACATCTGATAGACGCCGCGCGGCGTGTTCCCGCCGGCGAGCACGATCAGGAATTGACTGCGCAGTTCGATGGAGCGCGCGGCGGCGTCGAGGATGCGCCGGCAGGTCGCGTGCCGCAATTCTTCCGCGTCGGTCACGCGGTGCCAGCGCACGCCGGCAGCGCTCATCCCTTCTTGATCTCGTGTCCGCCGAACTGGTGACGCATAGCCGACAGCAATTTGTCGGAGAATGAATCCGCATCGCGCGAGGCGAGACGCGCGAGCAGCGACAGCGTGATCACGGGCGCCGGAACATTCAGATCGATCGCTTCAGCCACTGTCCAGCGGCCTTCGCCGGAGTCGGGCACATACGGCGCGATGCCATCGAGGGTCGGATTGTTCTGCAGCGCGATCGACGTCAAGTCGAGCAGCCACGAGCGCACCACACTGCCGTGACGCCAGATGTCGGCGACCTGATGCAGATCGAATGCAAATTCCGATTTGTGCTGCATGATCGAAAAGCCTTCGGCATACGCCTGCATCAGGCCGTATTCGATACCGTTGTGAACCATTTTGGTGAAATGTCCGGCGCCGACCGGGCCAACACGACCCCAGCCTCGATTCGGCGCCGGCGCCAATGTTTCGAAGATCGGCCGCAGCCGCTCGACCGCAGCCTCGTCACCGCCGACCATCATGCTGTAACCCTCGGCCAGTCCCCATACGCCGCCGCTGGTGCCGCAGTCGACGTAGTGCACTCGTCTGTCGGCGAGAACTCCGGCGCGGCGCTGCGTGTCCTTGTAGTTGGAGTTGCCGCCATCGATAACGGTGTCGCCTGCCGCCAGCAACGGCAGCAACGAAGTGATGGTCGCCTCAGTGATATCGCCGGCAGGCACCATCAGCCACAGAGTGCG
>CAZKNV010000136.1:0-5757 GCA_964554145.1 uncultured Burkholderiaceae bacterium | reverse complement strand
AGCGCCAACGCTCGGCCCAGCCCCTCATCGGCGCGAAGCATTGCGAACGGACGTCGTGTCAACGCTGGAATCACGCCGGAATAGAACCCTAAATGAGAATGAGAATTATATGCATCTGGCTTAGACTGACCGCATGAATAGCGTCGAACGTCCGCTCCTATTGATCCAACAGTTGCGTGTTGCCTATCGCGGTAATGCAACGCCGGTCATCGATGGCGCGTCGTTATCGCTGAATCGCGGCGAGATCGGCTGCGTTGTCGGCAGTTCGGGTTGCGGCAAGACGACTTTGCTGCGCGCGATCGCCGGCTTTCTCAGCGTTGACGTGGGCACGATCGAGATTGACGGCGTCGTGGTCTCCGGGCCGCACTTCACCGCAGCGACGGAAAAACGCGGCATTGGATTGGTGTTTCAGGACTATGCGCTGTTTCCGCATCTGCGAGTCGAAGACAACATCGCGTTTGGATTGCGGCATCTGGGGCCGGCCGAGCGTGCGGCGCGCGTGCACGAGATGATCGAGCTCGTCGGCCTCCGCGCACAGGCGAGCGGCTATCCGCACGAGCTTTCCGGTGGCCAGCAACAGCGTGTGGCGCTGGCACGCGCATTGGCACCGCGGCCGGCATTGCTGTTAATGGACGAGCCGTTCTCGAGTCTCGATGTCGACTTGCGCGCGCGGCTCGGAACCGAAGTCCGCCAGATACTGAAAGCGAGCGGCACGACCGCGATGCTCGTTACGCACGATCAGCAGGAAGCGTTTGCGATGGCCGACCAGATTGGGGTCATGCACGCCGGCCGCATCGAGCAATGGGACCGGCCGTATGAGCTGTATCACCGCCCGGCCACGCGCTACGTGGCTGACTTCATCGGCGAAGGCGTGTTTTTACCGGCCAGAGTGCTGACCTCGATGGATGTCGAAATTGAACTCGGCGAGCTGCACGGCAAATGGCCGCTGAGCTATATGCCGTCGCGTGAGCAGGTGTCCAATGGCAACGGCGGTACCGCCTGTGTCGATGTGCTGCTGCGCCCTGACGATATCGTGCATGACGACGAGAGTCCGCTGAAAGCAGAAGTCGTTCGCAAGACCTTCCGCGGTGGCGATTTCGTCTATACGCTGCGGTTGAACAGCGGGCGCGAAGTGCTGGCACTGGTGCCGAGTCATCACGATCACGCGATCGGTGAAAGCATCGGCATTCGCCTCGATGCCGATCATGTGATCACGTTTCCAAGAGTCGATGTACGTCCCTAGCCACTTCGCTGAAACGCGCGTTGACGTTTTGCACGGTCTTGTCCGTGCCCATCCGTTGGGCGCGCTGATCGTGCTCGCATCCGACGGGCTCGACGCCAATCACCTCCCATTCGAGATCGATCCGGAGCCTGCGCCGTTCGGAACCCTGCGCGGCCATGTAGCGCGTGCCAATCCTGTCTGGCGCCATTTTTCGCCGCAAGTCGATGCGCTCGCGATATTTCAGGGTCCACACACATACGTTTCTCCGGCCTGGTACGCGACGAAGCAGGAAAGCGGCAAGGTTGTGCCGACGTGGAACTACGCCGTGGTGCATGCGCACGGACCATTGCTCGTGATCGACGATCGTGCGTGGCTGCGCCAGTTCGTCGAGCGCTTGACGAACCGCTATGAATCGCCGCGCAGCGACCCATGGAAGGTCACTGACGCCCCAGCGGACTTTATCGATACGATGGTCGGCGCGATCATCGGCATCGAAATTCCAGTTGCGCGGCTGACCGGCAAGTGGAAGGTCAGCCAGAACCGGCCTGAGAAGGATCGGGTCGGGGTGGCTGACGGACTGATGCAGCAACCGAACGATGCTGCCGCCGCAATGGCGCAACTTGTACGGCAAGCAAAGGGCGCCTAGAGAAGTACGCCAGCAGCGCGAGAAATTTCGGCCGCTTACTCGTCGTGCGCAGCCGCCTCGGCGCCGATGCCCAGCTCTTCGACCAGCTGCCGCTTGCGCTCCGCCATCTGCGGCCCGAGTGCAGCGGTATCGAGCTTCGCCTTTTTCAGCTTCGGAAACATCTCGTCTTCTTCTTCCTCGACGTGGTGCTCGATCAACTCGCTCAATACCTTGATCTTCGCGTCGTACAAATCGTCGTCAGGCGCCATATCGGCCAGCTGCGCAATCAAGTCTTTTGCGCTTGCGTGCTCGACAATGGCCTCATCGATGAGGTCTTCTTCATCCAGCACATCGCGCGCCGCAGGATAGAAAATCTCCTCCTCGATGTGCGTGTGCATTGTCAGCTCGGCACAGATCGTCGCGGCCAGCGATTCCTTTTCGTTGTAAGTGCCTTCGTCCTCGACTAGCTTGTCGTACGCCTTGAACAGCTTTTCAACATTGCGATGATCGGCTGTCAGCAGCTCGATCGCGTCCGTCTGTGCTGATGATGTGGTTGCCATGGGTCGCCTTCGGTTAATTGGTCGAAAATCGGGATTAACCACTGGCAAGGCGTATGCCTGTACCAGTACGAAGCGAAGAAATCGCCGGGCCGGTGCCACGAAACGATTGCATTGCCGGCGCGGCACATATTGCAGGTTCGCCATCGCGGAATGCGTAAACGATGACGGCTGTTAACCGTTCAAGCGCTTATGCAACCTGCACCCATTTGGGCCATTTTCCGCGACGCCAAGACCGGTCAGCTCGTGCGCAAATATATTGCGTCGGGCGGCACGGGGTTGGTGAAGCCGGAAGCAACACGACTGAAGAACACGCAGCGTTAATCGGCGTTGTGTTTGGCGGAGAGAGTGGGATTCGAACCCACGATGGGCTTTAGACCCATACACACTTTCCAGGCGTGCGCCTTCGACCGCTCGGCCATCTCTCCAATTCTTTGCAGCAACGAGTGGGATTGCTCGTATCGCCTTACGGCAGATTAGACGATGGGCTTTTGCTCGCGTCTCGCCTTACGGCGATCCACTCGTCCCTACGCTTCGCTCCGGGACCGACGCGCCAAGCGCGTCGTCCTTCGCGACATGCACCCGGCATGTCGCTCGTGACCCATACACACTTTCCAGGCGTGCGCCTTCGACCGCTCGGCCATCTCTCCCGACTGTTGCGCTGCGAGTATATCGAGCGAACAGCAGACGAAAAAAAGCCCGCGACAGCGCGGGCTTTGAGAACGCAATGCTTCCGATCAGGCTGCAACGGTACTGACTGTGTCGCCCCTGAGGTTCGGATACCGCACGTGCTCGACGAAGTCCTGCACGTCGCGGCTCGGTGCCTTTGTCAGCGCACTGACGATGATCAAGACCACAAGTCCGAGCGGAACGCCGAACACGCCGGCGGAAATCGGCGCAATGCCGAACCATGTGTCCATTCTGGTTGTGCCGAACCATTCGATGAACTGCGGATAGGTGCGAGACATGTAGTACAGGCAGACTCCGAGGCCCGCCACCATGCCGGCGATGCAGCCCCATCGGTTCGCGCGCTTCCAGAACACACCCATGACCAATGACGGGAAAAACGCCGAAGCCGCCATCGAAAACGCCGCCCCCACCAGGAACAAGATATTTCCAGGCTTCAGCGAAGTGACCCAGGCTGCGAACAGCGCCACCACCAGCAGCAGTATCTTGGAAATCAACACCCGTTTCTGCGTTGATGCATTGGGGTTGATCATTTTGTAGTACAGATCGTGCGACAGCGCATTGGCGATCGTTAACAGCAGGCCGTCCGCAGTCGAAAGCGCTGCGGCCAGACCGCCGGCGGCTACCAGACCGGAAATGACGTACGGCAATCCGGCGATCTCCGGTGTAGCAAGCACGATGATGTCGCCTCCCAGAGTCATCTCGGCTAGCTGCACGATTCCGTCCCGGTTGATATCGGTGACGGCCATTAACGTCGGGTCGATCTTCGCCCAGGCAGCTACCCACGCCGGCAGGTTCGCGAACGCGGAGCCCACCACGTTGTGGTAGATCTCATACTTGACGAGCACCGCAAGCGCCGGCGCCGTGAAATATAGAAGAAAGATGAAGAACAACGACCAGAACACCGAATTGCGTGCCTGCTGCACCGATGGCGTTGTGTAATACCGCATCAGGATGTGCGGCAAAGCAGCCGTACCGAACATCATGCAGAAGGTCAGTGCCAGGAAGTTCCACCGCTTGGTGTCGCGTTCGGCCTCACCTGCAGCGCCGGTCTTGTTGGTCGGGTAGGGCTCCCCGTGCTGGAATGGAGGAGCAGCCTTGGCGTTGTTGGATGCAACCTGGCTGTTCCACGCAGTTCGCGCCGCCTCCGGTGTCGCCGGATAATCAGTCAGCGCCTTTTCCGCTGCACGAATATCCGGTACGCCGGCATTCGCCGTCTTCAGATCTTCGACCCGCTTGGCGGCCGCCGTGCGGCCAGTTTCCCATGACGCCGGCAGCGCATCGACCCGTGCTTTGGCGTCGGCCGCGTTCTTCTTGTAGATATCACGGACTGCGACTTCCCCTGGCGCGGTGCGCAGTTGATCCCCCTTGACGGTGACTTGCTGCAGGACCTGGCCGTAGACCAGCTGCGGTATCGGAAAGCCGGTGATCTTTACCGAGAGCCAAACCACCGGAATCATGTACGCAATGATGAGGATGATGTACTGCGCCACCTGGGTCCAGGTCACTGCACGCATCCCGCCCAAAAACGAACAGACGAGGATACCGGCCAGGCCGAGAAACACACCGAGCTCGAACGCAACGCCGATAAAGCGCGACGTGATGATGCCCACGCCATAGATCTGCGCCACCACGTACGTGAACGAGCACAGGATCGCCGCAAAAATTCCGATCGCGCGCGGAATGTTGCCGCCGTACCGCGCCCCCAGAAAATCCGGAATCGTGAACTGACCGAACTTGCGCAGGTACGGTGCGAGCAGCAGCGCCACCAGCACATAGCCGCCGGTCCAGCCGATAACGAACCCGAGGCCATCGAAGCCGGTCAGGTACAGCGTGCCCGCCATGCCGATGAACGAAGCGGCCGACATCCAGTCGGCGCCGGTCGCCATGCCGTTGAACAATGCCGGTACTCGTCGACCCGCTACGTAATACTCGGCAACGTCTGCCGTGCGGCTCATGATTCCGATGCCGGCATACAGTCCGATAGTGGCGAACAGAAACGAGTAGCCGATCCATACCCTCGGCAATCCCATCTGCTCGAGTATCGCGAGGACCACGACGAACGCGACAAAGCCGCCCGTGTAAAAGGTGTAGTACTTGCGCAGCTGTTTGAAAAAAGCTCGATTGGTGGCGGCGGTTGTGCTCATGCTTCGTCTCCTTCGTCTACACCGTACTCAAGATCCAGCTTGCGCATGTAGCGTGCGTAGTACCAGATGATGATGACGTAGATGATCAGCGATCCCTGCGCCGCCATGTAGAACGACAGCGGCCAGCCGAAGAAATTGATCTCGGCCAGCGGGATTGCCAAATAACCCATTACGTACGTGACCACAAACCAGATCGCCAGCAGAATTGCGGTGATCTTCAGATTGCGACGCCAATACTCTCGATGTTTTTCAGTCTGCTGCATGTTTGCTCCTCGGTAGTTTTTCGACTCCTTGATTACACAGCTTCAACAGTTACGACCTCCTTCGAAACTGAACCCTCATCCCGACCACGTGCAACGGCACGTGGTGGCGTCTGCTGCAGATCCCGCTTCAGCGTTGCGGAAAACTTCGGTTCGAACTCCGCGAGCTGTTCGTGCACCTTCCACGCCTCGTCGCTGCGGCCCAGATGGTGATACGTCATTCCAAGCTGGTAGTAGCCGTAGGGACTGAACGGCTGCA
>CAZKNV010000135.1:0-5779 GCA_964554145.1 uncultured Burkholderiaceae bacterium | reverse complement strand
TGTGATCGAAGGCACGATGAGCGTGCTCGTGGGCGAGAAGTGGACGCATGCCACCAAGGGTTCATTCGTCCTCGTTCCGGGCGGTGTCAAGCATGACTTCGAAAACCGAGGAACTACGCGTGCCGGCGTGCTGAACTTGTCCATCCCCGGGGAGTTCGAGCCGCACATGTCGGGGATCGCGCAATGGTTCCTTGAAAACCCGCCGGGAAATGCAGGCATCTGATGCACAGGCGCGCAGTAGCAAAAACGTGGGTCGCAGTCCTCGCGCTTGTTTTGGCAGCGGGCGCAACTGCAGCCGAGACACCGCCATCATCGCTATTCGTCGTTCATTTCGAGATTGGAGCGAGCTGGAACAAGTCGCTGGCGCCATCAGATCAGCCGAGCTTCCGCGAGCATTCGGCAAATCTCAATCGCCTGAGAAACGAGGGCACGATCGTGTTCGGCGCGAGATACGGCGATCTCGGAATGATCTTTCTCAAAGCTGACACGCTGGATGCCGCGAAGGCCCTGGTGGAAGCGGATCCTGGCGTGCGATCAGGCCTCTTCTCCTATCGCATCGCGCCGCTTAGAGTTTTCTATCCGTGGCGGCCTTAACGACAGCACTCGGGAGTATTGACGATGCGCGCCGTATTGGCTGTCCTCCTCGGCGGCGTCATTGCCGGTGCTCTTGATATTGTCTATGCATTCATCTTTTACGGTCTTCGTGGCGTTTCTCCTCTTCGCATCCTGCAGTCGATCGCAAGCGGCGTGCTGGGTTCGGCCTCCTACCAGGGTGGCCTGAGCACTGCCGCTCTGGGACTGTTTCTGCATTTCTTCATCACTGTCACAGCCGCCGCTATCTTTTACATCGTCAGTCGCAAGCTTGGCTGGCTCGTGCACCACGCGGTTATCTCGGGCCTCCTGTTCGGCCTGGCCATTTACGCTTTCATGAACCTGCTGGTTGTTCCTCTATCCGCATTTCCGCACAAGCAATCCTTTGCTCCGTTGGAGCTTGTCACGGGCCTCCTTGTTCACATGTTCCTGGTGGGTCTTCCCATTGTCCTGTGCGTTCGCGCCGCATCTGCTCGGGCGCCCCGCTAGTGCAAGTCGCTGGTATGCCTCACAACTTGCCGCTCGTGAATGCGCATCGTCAACGCGACCTGGCCGCGCTCGCGTCGCGCATTCGTCAGTGGGGCGAGCAGCTGGGGTTCGCGCGTATCGGCATTGCCGATGTCGACGTGGCGCGCGCCGCCGAACGGCTCGATGCGTGGCTGGCCGAAGGGCGGCACGGCGATATGGACTATCTGCAACGTCACGCTGCATTGCGTGCCGATCCATCGCGTCTGCTGCCCGGCGCGTTGCGTGTGATCGCGGCGCGCATGGATTACCTGCCGCGCGATACTCCGGACGACTGGGCGCAGCGAGAATTCGATCGCGTAGCAGAGCCGAAGGCTGCTGTCGTGTCGATCTATGCGCGTGGGCGCGACTACCACAAGGTCCTGCGCGAGCGGTTGCAAAAGCTCGCGTCGCGGATCGAAGCCGAAGCCGGGCGTATCGGATACCGGGTCGCGACGGATTCGGCGCCGGTGCTCGAAGTTGAACTCTCGCGCAAGGCCGGGCTGGGTTGGCGTGGCAAGCACACCTTGCTGCTGTCACAGGATGCTGGCTCGATGTTCTTCCTCGGCGAAATACTGACCGACCTGCCGTTGCCGATCGACGCTCCGATCGATGATCACTGCGGCACGTGCTCGCGCTGCATCGATATCTGCCCGACGCAGGCGATCACGGCGCCGTATCAGCTCGATGCGCGCCGCTGTATTTCCTATCTGACGATCGAACATCATGGATCGATTCCGCTCGAGCTGCGTCCGCTGATCGGTAACCGGATCTATGGATGCGACGATTGCCAGCTCATATGCCCATGGAACAAGTTTGCGCACACGGCCGAGCTGCCGGACTTCGATGTGCGCAACGGTCTCGATTCGCCCACGCTGGTCGAGTTGTTCGGCTGGGACGAAGCGCAGTTCAACGAACGGCACGCCGGCTCCGCAATTCGCCGCATCGGGCATGAACGATGGCTGCGCAACATTGCGGTGGCGCTTGGCAATGCTCCGACTTCGCCCGATGTCATTGCCGCATTGCGCGCGAGAATCGATCATCCGAGCGAGCTGGTGCGCGAGCATGTTGCATGGGCGCTCGGGCGCCATTGCACGAGATAAAGGGGTCATTCCCGCGGACGCGGGAATCCAGTTTTGTTTCGAGATGTCGGTGGGTTCCCGCTTTCGCGGGAACGACAGCAACGGTCGCCCTTATACTTCGAAATCCGCTCGCGGGATGCTTTCATCCGATCACCTCGTCGAGCACCTGCCGCTGTAGCTCAGTTGGTAGAGCAGCGCATTCGTAATGCGAAGGTCGGAGGTTCGACTCCTCTCAGCGGCACCAACGGCTTGCGAGTTCGACCATCGCACGAGGAGAAAAGCATGATCAAGCATCGGCTACTGGTGGCAATCGCGGCAACGTTATTCTCGTGTGCGGCGTTTGCACAGGACAAGGTTGTTTACCACTTCGGCGAAGGGCTCGCACAGGCGACCAACGGTTTGCGCAACATTCGCAATCATCTCGAAGTCGATCCGAAGGCGAAAATTGTCGTCGTTGCGCATGCGCGCCGCGTGGATTTTCTGATGAACGGCGCGGAGGATGCGAACAAGAATCCTTATAACGTGATTGTCGAAGACCTGAAGTCGCAGGGCGTGACGTTCGAGGTGTGCAGGATCACGCTGCGCAATCGCAAGCTCGAGGAAAAGCAGTTCATTCCGGAAGTGACCTACACGCCGTCCGGCGTGCAGCGAATCACGCAACTGCAAAGCCGCGAGGGTTACGCGTACTTGAAGCCCTAGCGAATTGATGAGCAGTACTGTCACCGTCCGGCCGAGCGGACATACTTTCTCTGTCGAGCCGGACGAAACGGTGCTTGAAGCGGCGCTGCGCCAGAGCATCGGCTTGGCGTACGGCTGCAAGAACGGCGCGTGCGGCACATGCCGCGGCAAATTGGTGGAAGGCCAGTTGGTGCATCGCAAGCACTCATCGTCGGCGCTGTCGGCGGCGGACGAATCCAGGGGGTTTGCGCTTTTCTGTTCCTCGTTCCCACAGGGCGACATCGTCATTGAAGCGCGCGAGCTGACCGGCCTCGGCGACATTCCGATTCGCAAGATGCCGGCGCGCATTGCGAAGATCGAGCGGCCGGCGCCGGATGTTGCGATCATCTCGCTGCAGTTGCCCGCCAACGAGCGCCTGCAGTTTCGTGCCGGGCAGTATCTGGATTTCATCTTGAAGGACGGCGCGCGCCGCCAGTATTCGATTGCGAACGCGCCAAATTCGGACGAGCTGATTCAGCTGCATGTGCGGCATACGCCGGGCGGCGTATTTACCGATCGGCTGTTCGGCACGCTCGAGCCGCCGGTAAGGGAGCGCGACATTCTGCGCATCGAAGCGCCGCTCGGCACGTTCTTTCTGCGTGAGGACAGCGCTCGACCGATCGTGCTGCTCGCCGGCGGCACCGGCTTTGCTCCGATCAAGGCGATCGCCGAGCATGTGTTTCATCAGCGCATCAATCGCGATGCAGATGGAAAGGCAGCGCGCGCCATACACCTGTATTGGGGCGCGCGCACGTGGCGCGATTTGTACATGGCGCACTTGCCCGAAGAGTGGTCACGCGAGCAGCCGAACTTTCACTATGTGCCGGTGCTGTCCGAGCCGCAACCGGAAGAAGCGTGGCTGGGGCGCGCAGGATTCGTTCATCGCGCGGTAATGGACGATTTGCCCGATCTTTCGGCGTTTCAGGTCTATGCGTGCGGCGCACCGGCGATGATCGACGCAGCGCGGCGCGACTTCGTTGGACAATGCGGACTGCCGGACGAAGAGTTCTTTGCCGATGCGTTCACAACACAGGCGGATCTCGTCAGCGCATAACCTAAGTGTAGAAACGCGGTACGGAGCAGAGATGGCAAAGTCAAGAGTTTTCATCGACGGCGAACATGGAACGACCGGACTCGAGATTCGCGAGCGTCTGCTTGCGCGCGATGACATCGAACTGGTCAGCTTGCCGGCAGAGCAGCGCAAGGACGCTGCGGCAAAGCTCGACGTTATCAACGCCGTTGATCTTGTGATCCTGTGTCTTCCGGACGATGCAGCGCGCGAAACGGTGGCGCTGGCCGGTCAGAGTCCCACGCGCTTTATCGACGCCAGCAGCGCCCACCGTGTGGCGCCGGGTTGGGTGTACGGCTTTCCGGAACTGACGCGCACGCAACGCACGACCATCGCATCGGCGCAACGCGTTTCGAATCCCGGCTGCTATCCGACCGGCGCGATCGCGCTGCTGCGGCCGCTGCGAGAGCGCGAGATCATTGCTCCCAGCACGCTGGTAGCAGTCAACGCCGTGTCGGGCTACTCGGGCGGAGGGCGCAGACTGATCGACGCATATCGGCGTAGTGAAGGCCGGCCGGCGCCGATCGTTCTTTACGGCCTGAATCTCGCGCACAAACATCTTCCCGAGATGCAGACGATGAGCCTGCTGGATCGCGCTCCGGTATTTGCGCCATCGGTCGGTGATTTCGTGCGTGGAATGCTGTTGTCGATTCCGCTGCACACCGGGCAGTTGCCCGGCCGCGTGACCGGCGAGGCGCTGCACGCGGCATATGCCGAACACTATGCGGACGAACCGTTCATTACCGTACGGCCGTTGAACGATACGTCTGCGTTGCGCGACGGTGCGTATTTGGAACCGGAAGATTTGAACGGCACGAATCGTCTGGAAGTGTTCGTGTTTGCCAACGATGCAAACGAGCAGGCACTGCTGATTGCGCGACTCGACAATCTCGGCAAGGGGGCAAGTGGCGCGGCCGTGCAAAACATGAATCTGATGTTCGGCCTGCGCGAAGACGCGGGGCTTGACGTAGTGCGACTGTAGGGTACGTCGTGCAGCAGCGGCTGGCGCAGCTGCTGTGGCGGTGTTCCAGCGAAAACCTTTGCAAAGTCGCGGTTGTTTCTGAGTACCGGTATCAGTGGGTTGCCCTATAACAAGGGCATGATCCCGGAGCGTCTGAAACCCTGGTTGGTTGGCCTGGTGATGGCGGGGTGTGCCGGATATTTCCTGCACGACCGCGCGGCGGACCGGCGAGTTGCGAATAGGGGCCCAGTCGCCGAGCAGCCGGTTCAAACGAATGCGAACGGACCCGCTATGCAGCGCGCCGGCTACGTTATCGAGCCGGTCGCGGGTTACGACGTACGCGCACGAGTGTTGTCGATCGAGCGCTATCGAATGGGACGCGAGGCCGATCTTTCGCCGCTCGATTTCGCGCTGGGCTGGGGACCGATGTCGGACGCGGCAGTGATCGATCAGTTGAAGATCAGTCAGGGCAACCGCTGGTATCACTATCGCTGGGACGGCTCTCCACCCATCGATCCGTCGGTTATGGCAAAAACGTCTGCCAATACCCATCTGGTACCCGCTGATGACGCGATAAAAGATCGTCTGCTCGATGTGCGCAAGGGCGCGGTGGTCAGGCTTAGCGGCTATCTGATCTACGTGCGGCACGCCGACGGATGGACCTGGCGCTCATCGTTGACGCGCGATGACTCGGGAGGAAGCTCGTGTGAATTGATGTGGGTCACCGACGTGCAGGTTGAGCAGTGAGCTGAATTGCGCGTTTGAGCATCATCGTGCAGCAGCGACTGGCGCAGCTGCGTCGCCTACGTCGTCGGTCGCTTCGCGACTGCTCTGCGGTACTCGCCGAGGCGCCGG
>CAZKNV010000134.1:0-5787 GCA_964554145.1 uncultured Burkholderiaceae bacterium | reverse complement strand
ACGTTTTTGTCAGCGACACGACGGCGCGTGTCTTGCCGCCGCCTTCGGACAGATCGCCGACCGTAAAGAACCTCTTCTCGCTGGTGCCGACGACCGCCGCACCGGCGATCCAACCCGAGCCGGCGATGTCGTAAGTCACGCCGAGCTTGTAGTCGTAATAGTCCTTCTCGATGATTCCGAGTTGCCTTCCGTTTTCAACCCTTTGCCAGCCGGCATGCGCCACGAGCGACCACCCGCCGTCAAACGGCACGGTAACGGTCAGATCGAGGTATTGCGAGCCTTCGGTGTCGATCCCAGGCGGAACCGTGCCCACCGGAAACGCGTCGCTGTTCAGGCCGAAGAAATCGGTGAACGAGTAGTAGTACTTGAGTGACGCGGGCCCGTACGAGCCGCCGATGTACGCCTCGAAGTTTTCTGCATCCAACCCCGGCTTGAACTTGTTGGTGCCGGGATAGTAGTAATAGATGACGCCGACATCGATGCCGAAGGCACCCAACGTTGTCTTGTAGCCGCCGTAGAAATCCATCTCGAGTGACGCGCCGTTGTACAGCAACTGCTCGACGTTCGAATTCCAGTTGCCCAGATAGAAACCCGACTGGTGCGCGAAGTCGAAACCGCCCTGAAAAGCCGGCTTGTAGTCGGTCTGCGTAAAGCCGCGGAAGCGGTAATCGCTGAAAAGCCCGGCATTGCCGGTGAAAGTGAACTCGGGTGCGGGCTGGGTGGTCTGGGCGGATACGAACGGTGCAAAGCCGGTAGACCCGATCGCGATTGCAGCAGCAACCAACGCTTTCCTCATGTTGTTTCCCCTCGTTGATGTTCGGGGGAACCGTTACGCAACATGCATGCCAATTGCTGCAGCGCCAAAATGCTCGCTTGCGGTGCGAATACGCAACGGAGTCGAAGGCTGTGCACGCTCGCAGTGCGCGTACGCACGAGCGTGGAGCATCGTGCGAGTGAGCGCCGATAGGTTAAATTCGCGCCATGGACAAGGTTTCGTTTCTCGACGAGCTGCAGGATCGGCTGGCCGCGTTAATGCGCAACACGCCGGCCGCCGACATGCAGAAGAATGTGAAGGCGCTTTTAACGCAGCAGTTCGCGCGACTCGAGCTCGTTACGCGCGAAGAGTTCGATACGCAAACGAAAGTGCTTGCGAGGACGCGCGCAAAGCTGGAAGAACTGGAGCGGAGGCTGACCGAGATTGAAGCAGCCAAAAAACGCTAGCCGCCTGTCAGGCGGCTGACGATTCGGCCGATGAGCGTGTGCGCGCGACCGCGATGATCTTGGCAGCGGTCGGCAACTGCAGCTCGGACAATTCAGCTTCCATTGTCGTGCGGTCAATCAAGCGCACATGGCGGCGCTTGGCGATTTCCTTGGCGCCTTGCTCATAACCTGCTTCTGCGATCACCGCCACGCGCGTCATTCCGATTTCACGCGCCTGCTCGATCAACGCGGTGATCCGATCCACCGAGACGTGATCATTCTGCACGACGAACGCATACGCGCGCGCCGCGTCTTCACGATGGCGCAACACGAGTTCGATCGGCCAGACGGCAGGCGATGCAGGCGACCCGCGATAGCCGCGCGATTCGTACCACGCGAGCACGAGTTCCCGGAGCGGAACATTGCCTGCCATCTGATCGCGCTTGCGCTCGGACGGCGGTTCCACCGTGCGCGCAGGCGACGGCAATGCCGCGGGGGAACGCGCTTGGCTACGGTGCTCCGGCTCATGCACCATGATCTGCGAAATAAGTTCCTCGATCGGATCGAGATCGGCCGCGGCCTGTTCGGCAGGTGTTGGCAAATGCGACCCATTGTGCGCGTGTTCGCGCTTTGACTTGCTGCGCGGCTTCGTATGCCCGTACTCGATCGGCGGCAGCTCGTGCTTGGCCTTGTCGGTGGCTTCGGCTTTCGCCGCGGCGGCATGGCGTGCAGCGGCAGCGGCCTTTTCGGCGGGATCATCTTCCAGCAACCGGCCCTTGATTTTGGGTTTGACGACGGGTTGTTCCGACGGCGCATCGTGATGTTCGGCCTCGGCTATCTCACCACCCGCCAGCATCAGTGCCATCGCACTTTGCTCGCGTTTCTCTGATTGCGCGCGAATTGCGTGCGCTCGACGCTGCACCCAGACATACAGGCCGGTAACTGTGCCGAACACGATGGAGGCGAAAAGAAACGTTGACACTGATTGCGCCCAGGCGGATCAAATTGTGGAGCGAAACTGTATCGTGCCACGTTGCCGGAGGCCATCCCCTCCGAATATCAGGCCAAACGGGTCACTTTTCCTTCGTCCGATCGAGTTAGCCGGATTCGGTGCCCATCTTGTATCGCGTAATCGGTTTAGACCACGAAGGTGGACCGCTCAGCGCCTTGCGGCGCACCGTCGATAGAATCGCCCGCCTGCCGCTCCACACTACTAGGGCCTGTTCACACTAAAACATGAACGCACTTCGATGACTCTGGCTGTGGTCCGCAGCCGAGGCCTGGCTGGAATGTCTGCACCCGAAGTCACGGTCGAAGTGCATCTGGCCAACGGGCTGCCGGCATTTACGCTGGTCGGGCTGCCCGACACTGAAGTGCGCGAGGCGCGCGAGCGCGTGCGCGCCGCGCTGCAGAACAGCCGCTTCGAATTTCCGATGCGGCGCATCACCGTGAATCTGGCGCCAGCCGATCTGCCGAAGGAGTCCGGCCGCTTCGACCTGCCGATCGCGCTCGGCATTCTGGCTGCTACCGGACAACTGCCGGCGCGCGCGCTCGACCGCTATGAGTTTGCAGGAGAGTTGTCGCTGTCGGGCGAACTGCGCCCGGTGCGCGGAACATTGGCGATGGCGTACGCAGTCACGCTTGCCGCCGCCAACTCCGCGGCCAATGCTGAAGAGAAACGAGCCGGCGCTGAAAAAAGCAGCCCGCGCGGCTTTGTCGTGCCCTATGAAAGCGCCGATGAGGCGGCATTGGTCGGTCAGGTTCCGATTTATCCTGCCAAGACACTGCTGCAAGTGGTCGAGCATCTGCGCGCAGACGCGGGCGAAGCGGACGCGCAACGGATCGATGTCCACCAGGCAATGGTGCGCTTGACGCCGCCCACCTACCCCGACATGTTCGACGTCAAGGGACAACTGGCTGCGCGGCGCGCGCTCGAAATCGCCGCCGCAGGCGGCCATAGCGCGCTGCTGGTCGGCCCGCCGGGAACCGGCAAGACAATGCTGGCGCAGCGCTTTGCCGGAATTCTGCCGCCGATGACGACCGACGAAGCGCTCGAATCGGCAGCGGTGTTATCGCTGGTCGGCCAGTTTGCGACTCAGCGCTGGGCGACGCGCATTTATCGATCGCCGCACCACACCGCGAGTGCGGTCGCGCTGGTCGGCGGCGGCAATCCACCGATGCCGGGTGAAATCTCGCTGGCGCACCATGGCGTGCTGTTTCTGGACGAGCTGCCCGAATACGAGCGGCGAGTGCTCGAAGCGCTGCGGCAGCCACTCGAATCGGGCCGCATCACCGTCTCGCGCGCCGCGCGGCAGGTCGATTTTCCGGCAAAGTTTCAGTTGCTCGCCGCGATGAATCCATGTCCGTGCGGTTACTTCGGCCACAAGACGATCGAATGCCGCTGCACGCCCGATCTGGTGGCGCGCTACCAAGACCGCATTTCCGGTCCGCTGCTCGACCGCATCGACATGCGGGTCGAGGTGTCATCGTTCACCGAAGAGGAACTGACGACGATGGGAGACGGCGAGCCGACGCGCTATGTCGCCGAGCGCGTGCGCAAGGCATACAACAGCTCGCTCGCCCGGCAGGGCAAGCTGAACGATCATCTGCAGCCCGCCGAGATCGATCAGGTTTGCCCGGTCGGCGGTGCCGTCAAGCAGCTGCTGCACGCGGCCGCGGTGCGGCTCGGCTGGTCGATGCGCGCGTATCACCGCGTGCTTAAAGTGTCACGCACGATCGCCGATCTGGCGGGCGCAAGCGAGCTTGCTACCGCGCATGTCGCGGAAGCGATTCAATATCGCCGCTCGCTGCGCGAGATCTGACCTGCCGCTCGACTGTGCCTGCCGATTTGGACAGAATTTGCGTTTTCTGAGAAATACGGTCCGCCGCAACATCATGGATGAAAGCGAAGTGTCCATGCCCGGTGACGAAGTCAGCGGCCATTCCGACCTCGCCGGTTCGTCATCGATCGCTTCCTGCTGCACCATTTACTGCGCATGTCGCGGCAGATGGATGGCGACTTTGAAAGCCTGATGATCTGGAGCACGCTCGATCTGCAACGCGCGGCAAATTCGCTGGCGACAGACTCGAAGATGGCTCCGATTTCGCTGTCGCCCAACGATCTGCTGCCGGATCAGCTACTGCGTCAACATGGCTTGCGGTCGAGCGATCTGGCGCAGGTGACCGGCGTGCCGCGCGAAACCGTGCGCCGCAAGCTCGAACGACTGCAGGTCAACGGAAAGGTACGAAGAGACGACGATGGGCGGTGGCACGCCGTCAATTTGTCCAGAACACCGGCAACGCGCATCTTTTCGAACGACACTGCAAAAAATTTCCGGACAACGATCGCGCTGCTGCGCTCGACGTCGAGCGGTTAGCGCGGTCGCGTCATTTATTCACCGGCATCATGAATCGGTGGTTGTCGGTCGTAGAACTTGTGGCGGCGTTTGTGTCCGGCCAGCGCTGCATCACCGACTTATAGCGCGTGTAGAAGCGTATGCCTTCTTCACCGTACGCGTGATAGTCGCCGAACATCGATCGCTTCCAGCCACCGAACGAATGAAATGCCATCGGCACCGGGATCGGCACGTTGATGCCGACCATGCCGGCCTGCACATTGCGTGCGAACTCGCGCGCAGTGCCGCCATCGGCCGTGTAGCAGGCGACGCCATTGCCGTATTCGTGCGAGTTCACCAGATCGAGCGCCGTCGCGAGATCGGGCACGCGCACGATGCAAAGCACCGGACCGAAGATTTCTTCGCGATAAATGCGCATCGACGGTTCGACCTTGTCGAACAACGTCGCGCCGAGAAAGAATCCGGCTTGCGTTGACGCTGCGTGCGTGCGGCCGTCGCATACGATCCGCGCGCCGTCCGCGATGCCATGATCGATGTAGCCGAGCACTTTTTCGCGGTGCGCGGCAGTCACCAGCGGCCCCATGTCGGCCTGGGCATCCATACCGCCGTTGATTCGCAGCGTGCCGATGCGCGCCTTCAATTTTTCGATCATCGCGTCGGCCACATCGCCCACCGCGACGCACACCGAGATCGCCATGCAGCGCTCGCCGGCCGATCCGTAGGCGGCACCCACCAGCGCATCGGCCGCGTGATCGAGATCGGCGTCCGGCATCACGACCATGTGATTCTTGGCGCCGCCGAGCGCCTGCACGCGCTTGCCGTGCCGCGTGCCTTCGGCGTGGATGTACTCAGCGATCGGCGTCGAACCGACAAAGCTGACCGCGGCGATGCCGGGATGCGCAAGAATCGCGTCGACCGCTGCCTTGTCGCCCTGCACGACGTTGAATGCGCCGTCGGGCAGGCCGGCTTGCTGCAGCAACTCCGCCAGCAACAACGACGCCGATGGATCGCGCTCCGAAGGCTTCAGCACGAACGTGTTGCCGCACACCAGCGCCAGCGGAAACATCCACATCGGCACCATCGCCGGAAAGTTGAACGGCGTAATGCCGGCCACGACGCCGAGCGGCTGGCGCAATGAATAGTTGTCAATGCCGCCGCCGATATTGTCCGAAAACTGCGTCTTCAACAGCTGCGGCGCACCGCACGCGAACTCGACGACTTCGATGCCGCG
>CAZKNV010000133.1:0-5825 GCA_964554145.1 uncultured Burkholderiaceae bacterium | reverse complement strand
CGATCAATTCGACGAACTGCAGCGCACGGTGATCCGGTTTGCGATCGCAAGCACGCGCAATATCCGAATTCCCGATGCAGTGTTCGATTCGCTGAAGCAGCACTTGTCGCCACGGGAACTGGTCGAGCTCACTGCAATCACCGCCGCCTACAACATGGTCGCGCGATTCCTCGTTGCGCTGCAGGTGACGCTGGAAACTTAAAACACAGCGCCGCGCGCATCCACACGCCAGACCGCTTCGACCGTTTCGTTGCGCACAGCGACGATCCAGTCGTGCAGATTTACCGTGGGGTCGATGTGACCGGGGATCAGCAGTGGTTTGTCGCCCAGCGCGAGCTCCGGTCCGGCGCCATGCCGTTCGAGCACCGTGTGTTCGTCGGACACCCCGCGCACCTGCCATCCTGAAAACGCCGGCAATGCCGGGCCGGAGTCGGTTGAATAACTTTTCAATCCTGCGTCCAGCGTTGCGCGATCGGACTGTTCGTCCTTGCGCCGGCTCATCACCGAGGTCAGGATGAACAGCGATTGTTCGAATGCGGGCCAACTCGGCTCCTGCTCGTTCCTGGCGTAATCGATATCCATCAGCGCGTACGAGCCTGGCTGGATTTCTGTATACACGCCGCTGGTTACTTCGAGCATGAACGTGCCAGTACCGGCGCCGGTGATGATGTCGCACGGCAAGCCGGCCGCGATCAGCGCATTCTGCGCGGACTGCGCCAGCGATGTCGCCGCAGAAATCGCCTGCCGGCGTTCGGTAAGGCTGCGCCGATGTTGCGCATTGCCGAAGTAGGCGTGCAAACCCCGCAGCGAAAGCTTGGTGTGCGAAGCGAGTGCGCGTCCCAGTGCAACGACTTCGGCGACATTCGGCACACCGGCACGGTGATGGCCGACATCGAGTTCGATGTAGACATCGAGCCGCGCGTCAGCGCGTTCGCAGGCGCGCGCAAGTTCAGCAATATTGCGCGCATCGTCGACGCATACGCCGACTCGTGCACTGGGGTAGCGCGCCGCCAGCGCAGCCAGTCGCGCTGTCTTGCGCTGGCCTACGACTTCGTTGCTGATCAGCACATCGGCAACGCCACCGGCCAGGAACGGTTCGGCTTCCGATACTTTCTGGCAGCAAATACCGATGGCACCAGCCGCGACCTGCCGGCGCGCGATCTCGACGCATTTATGGCTTTTCGCGTGCGGCCTGACGCGCACACCGCGGCCGTGTACTGCACTCGTCAGCCGCGCCAGATTCGCTTCGAACTTGTCGAGATCGAGGATCAACGCCGGTGTGTCGACGCCGGAAAGAGCATCGCCGACGCGAGCCGGAATCCATTGATCGTTCATGACTCAGTTTAGCGACTGCCTGCGCCCGTAGAATCGCGCGATGAGCATCAAAAGCGACAAGTGGATTCGCCGCATGGCGGCCCAGGGAATGATCGAGCCGTTCGAAGCAGGCCAGGTGCGCCATGTCGACGGCCAGCGCATTGTCAGCTACGGCACATCGAGCTACGGCTACGACATTCGTTGCGCGGACGAATTCAAGATCTTCACGAACATTAACAGCACGATCGTCGATCCGAAGGCGTTCGATCCGAACTCGTTTGTCGATCTCAAGAGCGATGTCTGCATCATTCCGCCGAACTCATTCGCGCTGGCGCGCACCGTCGAGTTCTTTCGTATCCCGCGCAGCGTGCTGACGATCTGCCTCGGAAAATGCTTGACGGCGGACACGCGAGTTGTGGACGCGGATACGGGCGCGTACTTGCCGATTACCGAGTTCGGATGGGGCCGCAAGACTCTCGCGATGAGCGAATGGCGGCTCGCGCCAGCACGCGTCGCCGAGATGATCTCGCAGGGACGCAAACCGGTGTTCGAACTGCGCACCCGATCGGGTCTTCGGATCAAGGCGACCGCAAGCCATCCGTTTCGTCAGTTGCACGGGTGGACGGCGCTGGCGTCGTTGAAGTCTGGTGATCGCATCGCGGTTGCGCGCATGGTGCCTGTGTTTGGCAACACCGCCATGCTCGAATGGGAAGCCGCACTACTGGGTCTGATGATCGCAGAAGGACAGTGCGACACTCCCGGAAACAGCCCCACGTTTACCAGTTGCGATCCAGCGTTAGTTCAACTGTTGGAGGACTGTGTGAATAAGGCTGGCCTTGGTACGGTCACAAAAAAGCCAAGGTATGGCTACAGGCTCGTCAATCGTGCAGGCCGCGGCGGCCGACCGTTGAAGAGTCGTACCAGCCAGTGGTTGATGGCGCACGGCATCAACGTGACCGCAGAGAGAAAATTTGTGCCGCAGGCCGTGTTCATGGCGCCCAAGGGCTCGGTCAAGTGCTTCCTGCAGGCTCTGTTCTCAGGCGACGGCGGACTTTACCAGTCTGATGCTGGACTTTTTCTGGAGTATTACTCAAAGTCGCGCCGATTGATCGAGGACGTTCACCATCTACTGCTGCGCTTCGGCATCTTTTCACTCATTCGCGAGAAGCGAACCCAGATAGGTACGATGGCATATAAGGTTCAGATCACCGATCGCGAGCAGATCGCTCGTTTTGCCGCGCAGATCGGTTTCTGGCCTGGCTCGGTCAAACAGCGGCGGCTTGAGGAGGAAATCGTGCCAATGCTCGGCGGTGCACGCTTGAGAAGCAACTTCGACACCTTGCCGCGCGAGGCGTGGTTATCGGTGCGCGCAGCCGCGGCCGGCGGCGGAGTATCGCTTCGTTCGCTGGGGTTGCTAGGCACCCGTCCCTCACAATCCGTTTCGCTCGATTACGCAGAGCGGGTTGCCAAAGGCACCGCCGACGTGGCTTTACAGAACCTCATCGATGGGCCCATTTGGGATGTGGTTGACGCAATTGAACCGGCGGGCGAGGAGGAAGTTTTCGATCTCAACGTACCGCTAGTGCATAACTTTCTTGCTAACGATATCGTCGTCCACAATTCGACGTACGCAAGGTGCGGAATTATTGTGAACGTAACTCCGTTGGAGCCCGAGTGGGAAGGCCACGTGACCTTGGAGTTTTCCAACACTACGCCGCTGCCGGCGAAGATCTACGCGCACGAAGGTTGTGCGCAGGTCATCTTTATCGAGTCCGATGAGGTCTGTGAGACTTCATACAAGGATCGCGGCGGCAAGTATCAGGGGCAGCGTGGTGTGACGCTGCCGAAGACGTAAGAACGTCTTCGCTCCTAAACCTCTCGCGGCGAGAGACTTTACTGGACCTTCGGTCGCCCTGCTCCTCCCCGCATGATCTGCGGTGGCGCTCGCGGCGCCTGCACTTGGGGCGCAGGTCGCGCCTGGGGCATTGGAGCGACGCGCTGAACCATCGGTGGCGCGGCGCGCGGCGCCTGGACTTGAGGCGCAGGTCGCGCCTGGGGCGTTGGGGCAACGCGCTGAACCATGGGTGGTGCAGATTGGGGTGCCCGGACTTGAGGCGCCGCAGGCATCGGAGCGACGCGCTGAACCATCGGTGGCGCAGCGCGCGGTGCACTCTGCGCTGCCGGCGCCAATGGCCGCTTGATCGTCGGCGGCGCACCCGGCGGGAATCGTGCCGGCTCGGCGGGTGCAACGCGCGGCCTTTGCTCCGCTTGCGGTAACAGCTCCTGCGGCATGCGAGCGCGGGGCTGCGGCCGCGCCATATCGGGCGCAGCGCGCGGCGGCATCGGCGTTGTCTGGTTCGAAGGCGGCGGAACGCGATTGAACTTCGGCGGCTGCGCCAGCGGCGTCGGATCGTTGCCCGGCAGCGGTGCCTGTGGGGCTACGCCGCGATTGGGAATCGGCTCCGCCACCATCGGCGGCATCACACGCGTCGGCGCTGGCACCTTGCGCGCGGGCGCTGGCACCATCGATGGAGTCGGCACCGGCGCGGCGGCCGATGCGGGTGCCGACGCTGGTACCTTCGGCGCCGCTTGCACCTGGGCGGGCCTGCGCACCATGGTGTCGTCGGCCACCTTGCGAATCTGGCCGGTGTTCTTCGGCGGCGGCGCCATCGGTTGCAGTGCAGCCAGATCGGATCTGATCGGCAAAGCAACCTTCATTACCGGATCGCGGAAGCGCGGCCCCGGCACCATCGTCGCTCCTTCGCGATTTCGATGCGGCGGATGTCCGCGCGGCGGATTGTTGATGATCGTCTGATTGATGATCGTGACGTACCTGGGGTTGTGCGGATAGTGCGGGCGATAGCGGTGCCACGGCGCGAGCGGATACCAGCCGACGAGTGGTGAGCCAAATCCCACACTGAAGCTGCCGCCGCCGACAAATCCCACCAACGCCGGTGCCCACACCGGCTGCGCAACATAGCCGCCGGGCCACCAGCCCCAGCGATCGTCGATCGTCACCCAGCGCCCATAGTGAGACGGCGCAAAACCCCATGGCGCGTGATCGACCCAGGTCCAGCCCCATGGCCGTACCCAGCGCCACTGACCCGCGCGATACGGCGCCCAGCCCGTCGGCACCACTCTCGGTATCCAGACGTTGCCGTAGGTTGCATCGGGAATCCAGTCGCCGTGAAAATCGAGCTCTTCATAACCTGTCATGTACGGCGACACGTAACGCGCCGAACGGACTTCCAGGTAGCGCTCGTCGCGTGCGAGCGCCCATTGATCGAACGAGCTCGCCGATGCCTGTTCGTAGTTGATACTGCTCAAGCCCGGCCCGACGACGAGCGCCTGGCCGCTGGCGACGTCGATACCGTTGGTGCCGGTCTGCACCGTGGCGTGACCGCTGAATACGCTGACGCGCGCCTGGCCGCTGCCATCGCCGGCGTCGATGCGATATCGCCCGGGGCTCGCGAGATCGATGCGTGTGCCATCGACTGTGACCGCTGCCGATTCGCCGTGCTCCGGGCGGGCGAGCCGCACGTTGAGCGAGCCGTGTTCAAGATTGAAAATGGCGCCGGCGTAATCGAGCTGATTGAAGCCGCCCCGGCTACCGCTCGACAGGCGAAAGGTATTGGGGCCAACCCTGAATTCGGTGCGGCCATTCGCGCCGGTATACAAGCCGGTGCCGATCGTGACCACATCGTTGATCTGCGCCAGATCCCAGTCGCCGTCGGCGTCTTCTTCGGCGCGCCAGATCTGCACGTCGCCCTCGGCTGCGGAAACGCGGCCTGCGATCAACGGTGGGCTGTCATTCGATTGCGACTGCGCAGTCGCGGCCGACATCGCGCAAGCGGCGATCAACAAAGCAGCGATCAGCGACAACAAGCGATGCATAGGTGTCTCCATGTGTCCAGGCTCTGACGACTTTAACGGGCAAAGGTTCGCGATGTTGACTGGCGTAACACTCTGTAACAGCGCGCGTAACGGGTGCCCGTAAGGCCTGGGGTCGATCCGCTTGGCCGTCAAGCGCGAGTGCGTTGCGCGGATCAAACTACAATCGTTCCGCCACCCAACTCAAGAACGTCGTGCTGCCTGCAGCACTCGCATTTGGACCCCCATGCGGTTTCGCTTTCCGATCGTCATCATTGACGAAGATTTCCGCTCCGAGAACGCGAGCGGCCTCGGCATTCGCGCGCTGGCGAAGGCGATCGAGGCGGAAGGCGTCGAGATTCTCGGTGTCACCAGCTTTGGCGACGTCTCGAGCTTTGCGCAGCAGCAAAGCCATGCCTCGGCATTCGTGCTGTCGGTCGACGATGAAGAACTGGCCGAGGGCAACGTCAACGAGGAAACGATAGAAAAACTCGCCGCCTTCGTGCGCGAGATCCGGCGCCGCAATGCCGACATCCCGATCTTTCTGTATGGCGAGACCGGCACCACGCATCACATGCCGAACGATCTGCTGCGCGAGCTGCACGGCTTCATTCACATGTTCGAAGACACGCCCGAGTTCG
>CAZKNV010000132.1:0-5831 GCA_964554145.1 uncultured Burkholderiaceae bacterium | reverse complement strand
TCACCTCACCGGCCGCAATGCGACCGGGCGGCTCGAGCAGTCCGATGACTGCAGCGCCGGTCAGCGACTTGCCCGCGCCCGATTCCCCCACGACCCCCAGCACTTCGCCGGGCGCGATCGAAAACGAAATATCGTCGACGGCAACCAGCGTGCCGCGGCGCGTTGGAAACTCGATGCGCAGATTGCGCACCTCGAGGAGCGGCTCCGCAGAAGGCGCAACCGCTGACGAAGCGGCCGCGGTCATTGTCATCGCTCGGCCGCCGTCGGCGAGGCTTAACTAAGCAGTGCAGCCGGCAATCGGTTGCACGTAATCGACTTCGGGAACGAAGTCCAGTTGCAGCGAATTCTGTCGCACCGCCTTCAGGTAATAGCGGTTGCACGGCTTGACGTCGATCGTGATCGAGCGCACTTCACCGAACCTGAAACTGGACGGCGCCGGTCCCTGCACGCGAATGACGCGTAAACCCGGATCGACCATCACCGGGTTACGCGTGTCGCTTCGGCCATCGACATCAAGCACGATTACTGAGGAGCTGTGCAACTCGGTTAAGAAATAGCGGTTGCCGTCGATGTAAGAGAACGGCGTGGCACAACCCGCCATGACAACCACTGCTGCGATGCTTGCAAGTTTCGTTTTCATAACACCTCCACAGAAACACCTACCTCAGCTTGGGATTGAGCGCGTCGCGCAGCCAATCGCCCAGCAGATTAACGGAAAGCACAAGCAAAACCAGGGCCAATCCGGGGAATATTGTGATCCACCATTCGCCGGAAAAAAGGAACTCGTTGCCGATACGGATCAGCGTGCCCAATGACGGCGTGGTCGGCGGTACGCCCACGCCAAGAAACGACAATGTCGCCTCGGTGATGATCGCGGTCGCGATGTGCACGGTTGCCAGCACCAGCACCGGGCCCATCACATTGGGCAGCACATGCCGCGCCATGATCGCAAACGGCGACACGCCAATGACGCGCGCCGCCTGCACATACTCCTTGTTCTTTTCGACCAGCGTCGAGCCGCGCACGGTGCGTGCGTATTGCACCCACCCCGACAATGCGATCGCGATGATCAACACTCCAAAAGCCGCGTCGTTGTGCGCCTCGCGCGGCAAGGCAGCCCGCGCAACGCCGTCGATCAGCAGTGCCGTCAGGATCGCCGGGAACGACAGCATCACGTCGCACACGCGCATGATGAAAGCATCGAGCCGGCCGCCGACATAGCCGGACAACAATCCGAGGCCGACTCCGAACACGACCGACAGCGCCACCGACGCCAGTCCGATCGCGAGCGACACCTGCATGCCGAACAGGATCGCGGAGAACACATCGCGCCCCTGGTCGTCGGTGCCGAGCCAGAAATCCGGATTGCTGTTTAGCTCCCAAGCTGGCGGCAGCGATGCATCGAGCAGGTTCAGCGTCGCCAGATCGAACGGGTTATGCGGGGCCACCCAGCGCGCGAACACCGCCGAAAAGATAAGAATGAAGGCCACGACCGCTGCCGTCATCGCCACCGGCGAATTGCGGAAGCTGTAGGAGACGTCGCTGTCCCAGATGCGACCAGCCGCGTTCATCGGGACCACCGAGCCTTGATCGGTGATCGGCGGAACACCTTCCGGAAGTCGCGTCGCCTGGCTGTCCATGTCGAATCACCAATCTATGGCAGCTTTACGGTCACCCACTTGATGAACATGTAGTTGTCCGCCAGCTGCACCAGGTCGATGTTGCGCTTCATCGCCCACGCCAGCGCCTGTTGATGCAGCGGAATATGGCCAACATCGTCCTGATGAATCTTCATCGCGTCGGCGATCATCGCGTTGCGCTTCTTGACGTCGGTCTCGGTCGCGATGGCCTTGGTCAACGCATCGACCTTGGCATTGCTGTAGCTGCCGAGATTAAATTGGCCCTGGCCGCCGTCGCCCGGCGTGGCCATTACCGCGAACAACGGGTTATGCGAGTCGTAGCTGCCGGGCGTCCAGCCGAGCAGATAAAACGACGTGTTGCGCGACAGGATTTTCGGGAAGTAAGTGCCCTTGGTCTCGGCCGCCAGGTTCACCTTGATACTGGCCTTGGCCAGCATCGCCGCTACCGCCTTGCAAATCTCTTCGTCATTCACGTAGCGATCGTTCGGGCAATTCATGCCGACTTCGAAGCCCTGCGGGTAACCGGCTTCGGCCAGCAGTTTCTTCGACGCTTCGGGATCGAACGGCAGGCGCTTGTTCATGTCCGGCACAAAACCGTTAATCCCCGGCGCGATCATCAGTCCGGTCGGCGCCGATGCACCGCGCATCACCGCCTTCTGAATCGCGTTGACATCGATCGCCTGATAAAACGCCTGCCGAACCCGCTTGTCCTTAAATGGGTTCTTGCCCTTGACGCTCGACGACAGCAACTCATTTCTCGACTGATCCATACCGAGAAAGATCGTGCGCAGCTCCGGCGCCTGCATCACTTTCAGTTGCGGACTGGCCGAGATGCGCGCAATGTCCTGCACCGGTACCGGTTCCATCATGTCGATCTCGCCGGATAGCAACGCTGCTACGCGTGTCGACGAATTGCCGATCGGCGTGAAAATGACTTCCTGTACGTTGCCTTCGATCTTGCCCCAGTAACGCGGATTGCGTTGCAAGGTCGTGCGCACGCTGGGGTCGCGCGAACGAAGGCGATACGGACCGGTGCCGTTCGCCTGGAACGACGCGGCGTTCTCGATGCCCTTGCGTTTATCGACCGGCTGCGTGGCCTTGTTTTTCTCGCTCCAGCTCCTGGACATGATGTACCAGTTGGTAATCACGTCGGGCAGGATCGGAAACGGCTCGGTCGTAACGATGTCGATCGTGTGATCGTCGAGCTTGCGGATTTCTTTTATCTGGCCGACGTAGGTCTTGACGTCGGAGCCCTCGCCCCTGCCGCGGTTGTACGAAAAGATCACGTCATCGGCGGTGAACGGCGTGCCGTCGTGAAAAACTACGCCCTTGCGTAGGTTGAAGCGCCATACGGTAGGCGCAGTCTGCTTCCAGTCGGTGGCCAGTATGGGAACCACCTCGAGCTTTTTACCGCGCCCGATCAACGGCTCGTAGATGTTGCCGGTGAACGAAAGCTGGAACGATTCGTTCAGCGAATGCGGATCCATCGACAGCGCATCGCCCTGGTTGGCGAACTTCAGCGTCTGCGCCTGGGCGCCCCCAAACGCAAACACTCCTCCGATGGCGGCGGCGGCAACGAAATGCGCGGAGCGGGTAAAACCATGCAATGTCTTCATCTTGAGTCCTTCAATGATCGGTGCTCTGAAAGCGGCATTCTGCGCTCGGCCAGCGCGGAAAAGAACGCGGCGCCAAGCGGAATAATGGCATCGTTGAAATCATATCGAGTGTTGTGCAGGAAACAGTTCGACGGCCCGCCGCCCTGGCCCAGACGAACATAGCAGCCGGGCTTGGCCTGCAGCATGAACGAAAAGTCCTCGGCGCCCATGCTTGGCGCGAGATTGCGGATGACGTTGTCTTCGCCCACCAGTTCGGCGGCCACATCGCCCGCAAATCGCGCCTGCAGCGGATGGTTGATTGTCGCCGGGTAAATCCGCTCATAGACGACTTTCGCTTCGGCGCCGAAGGCGCGTGCGGTCGATTCGACCAGGTCGGTCAGGCGCTGTTCAACCAGTGCCTGCGTATCAATCTTCGACGTGCGCACGGTACCGGTCAGCTTCACTTCGCGCGGCACGACCGTAAATGCGGCCGGACTGCCCGCCTGCACGGAGCACAGGCTCACCACCGCGCTATCCAGCGGTGCCACATTGCGCGAGACAATCGATTGTGCCGCGGTAATGATGTGCGCCGCCACCACCACCGGATCGATCGTCAAATGCGGATGCGCACCATGCCCGCCCTTGCCGCAGATGGTGATTTCGATGCGATCGGCCGACGACATCATCGGACCGGAGTTGAGCCCGATCTGCCCTGCGGGCAGCGCCGGCCAGTTATGCATCGCGTAAATCTCTTCGGCGGGGAAGCGCTCGAACAGGCCATCGTCGATCATCGCTTTCGCCCCCGCATACCCTTCCTCGCCCGGCTGAAACACCAGATACACGGTGCCGTCGAAGTTGCGGGTGCGCGACAGATACTGTGCCGCACCGATCAGCATCGTCGTATGGCCATCGTGGCCGCAGCCGTGCATCAGCCCCGGCTTGGTCGAGCGGTATGCGAATTCATTCTCTTCGGTAATCGGCAATGCGTCCATGTCGGCACGCATCGCTATCGAACGGCCTGATTTGTTTTTTTCACCGTGGATTACGCCAACCACGCCGGTCTTGCCCACGCCGGTATGCACCTCGACTCCGAAATCGCGCAGGCGCTCGGCCACCAGTGCGGACGTGCGGTGCTCTTCGAATCCAAGCTCCGGATTCGCATGAATGTCGCGCCGCAGCGCGGTCAGCGCCTCCTGGTGCGGAAATATGGAGGCCAGCGGGCCACGGAGTGCGAGTCCTAAATAGGTTCCCATTCAGCGCTTAGTGCGCCGCGGCGGTGCGATCGATTCGCAGCCGCGGATCAACAGCAAAGTACAGCAAGTCGACGCTCAGATTGATCAGCACGAATACCAATGCGATCAGGCATAAATACGCAGCCATCACCGGAATGTCGGCAAACTGCACCGACTGAATAAACAGCAATCCCATGCCGGGCCACTGAAAGACGGTTTCGGTCACGATCGCAAACGCAATTATCCCGCCCAGCTGCAATCCGGTGATCGTGATGACCGGCACCAGCGTGTTCTTCAGCGCGTGGCCGAAATGCACCGCGCGATCGGTCAGGCCGCGCGCTCGTGCAAACTTGATGTAGTCGGTGCGCAGCACTTCGAGCATTTCGGACCGCACCAACCGCATGATCAACGTCAGTTGAAACAGACATAACGTGACCGCCGGCAGAACCAGATGCTTCCAGCCGGTCGTAGTCAGGAACCCGGTACTCCACCAGCCGAGCTGCACCACTTCGCCGCGACCATAGGACGGCAGCCAGCCCAGCATCACCGCGAACACCAGGATCAGCAAAATGCCGATCAGGAACGTCGGCAACGAAATGCCGACCAGCGACGCGGCGAGCAGAAAGTGCGACAGCCATGAATCTCTGCGCAACGCTGTGTAAACACCCATCGGAATGCCGGCCACGATCGCAATGACCGCCGCTGCAAAGGCCAGTTCGAGCGTGGCCGGCAAGCGCTCCTTGATCAAGGTCGAAACCGCGCGGCCCTGGCGCAAGCTGATGCCAAAGTCCCCCTGTATCGCATTGCCGATAAAGTGCGCGAACTGCACGTAAAACGGCTGGTCAAGGCCTAAATCGGTGCGCAGCCTGAGACGATCTTCCGGCGTCGCATCCTGCCCGAGCATTTGCGACACCGGATCGCCGACATACTGGAACAGCAGGAAGGCGATCAGCGCCACAGTCAGCATGACGAGAATCGCTTGCAACAGGCGACGAATGATGAAAGCGGCCATGGCGATACTAGGGCCTGTTTACGCTAAGAACGTGAGTGCGAAAGATGGATTGCGGGTGCAGTGCTAGGCGCCGTGAGCGCCGTTGGTGCATACCAATAAGCGAAACGGCAACGACGCAATGTGCCCGCAATCCGTCTTTCCCTTCGGGTTGGGCCGCAATGCGGCGTCTGCTTTGGCGAGCGGCTTGCAAATGGACCCACCATTTGCTGCGCCGTTCTTAGCGTAAACAGGCCCTTATGGCCCGGCGCTCGGGTCAGCTCACCCTCGCCGGGCCTTTATCGCAGGAAATATACACAGATGCGAGGCATCCAAATGTAAACGGGCCGACGGAGCGGCCCGTTTACAACAACCC
>CAZKNV010000131.1:0-5840 GCA_964554145.1 uncultured Burkholderiaceae bacterium | reverse complement strand
GTGCCCCGATGCAAACGAAATCCGACCCGATTTTCCGAGCAGCAGCTTTAGCTGCAGCGCTGCTGTTGGCCGCGTGCGCCACCACGCGCATGGATGCGCAATGGACCAATCCCGATTACAGCGGCCGCAATGTGCGCGGCGGTTCGGTGCTGGTGGCCTGCGAGGCACAGGATCTGACGCTGCAGCGCATTTGCGAGGATCAACTGGCGGCCGCCGTCTCTGCGCGCGGCGCGAAGCCGACGCTGAACTCACAACTTTCCGCGCCCGCCAGCCCACCGGGCGGCAGTGATCCCTATCTCGCCGCCGCCAAGCGGATTGGCGCGCGGGCTATCGTTCGAATGACTCTTAATTCCGGGCAGCCAGTCGCGATAGACAGCGGGCCGACAATCGGCATTGGCATCGGCGGCGGCTCGGGGCGCATCGGCGGAGGCGCTGGGATCGGGTTTCCCATCGGGGGTGCACGTGTAAGCCAGGCGTACGCGGCCGAAACCGCACTGATCGATTCATCAAACGGCGCGACGATGTGGTCCGGGCGCGCGAGCAGTTCTACCGCGCAGAGTCCTACCGAGCAGATAACCGAACTGGCGCAGACCACGGTTGGAGCGCTTCAAGGCACCGGTCTGCTTTAGTTGCGGTGGCTTTAAAGACCGGCGGTAACGCTTTGATTAAGCGGGATTTGTGCGGCACCGCCCTTTTTAATTCGCTACAGCAGGTTCAAGCCTCAAAACTTTGAAAAGATTAGAAAAATTGGCAGTCGAGCTCGACGCCACTTCGCCCACGGTCACATTCTTCAACTCAGCCAACCTCTCGGCAACTTTCGGCACAAATCCCGGTTCATTCGTCTTTCCGCGATACGGCACCGGCGCCAGGTAGGGCGCATCGGTTTCGATCATCACCCTGCCCAACGGCACCGCCCGCGCGACTTCATGCAAATCGCGCGCATTCTTGAACGTCACGATTCCCGAAAACGAGATGTAAAAGCCCAGCGCCATGGCGGCTTCAGCGACGGCGAGCGACTCGGTAAAGCAGTGCATGACGCCGCCCACCTCGGCGGCGCCCTCCTCCCGCATCACGCGAATGGTGTCGGCCGATGCGGCGCGCGTATGGATGATCAGCGGCTTGCCGCATTGGCGTGCGGCGCGAATGTGCGTGCGAAATCGATCGCGCTGCCAGTCGAGCGGCTCGTGCAGCCGGAAGTAATCAAGCCCGGTCTCGCCGATTGCAACCACCTTCGGGTGATCGGCCAGCGCGACCAGCCGGTCGATGGTCGGCTCCTCGGTGTCCTGGTAATCGGGATGAACGCCGACCGAAGCGAACACATGGCTTTGCTGTTCCGCCACTGCCAGCACTGCGGGGAATTCGGTCAGCGTCGTGCAAACGTTTAACGCCGCAACGACGTTGTTCTCGCGCATTCGCTGCAGCACGCCCGGCAAATCCTGAGCAAGCTCGGGAAACGACAAGTGGCAATGAGAATCGATATACATACCGAGTAAAGCCGGCCTGACGGCCGGCCACAGGCGATTGTAAAAGCCTACAACGTATGCGTCGGGCGGGCCGACTTCAAGGCGGCGCCGAGCGCGTCTTCGATGCGCTTGCGCGCATTGATGCCCGTTTCATCTGCCGGAAAGTGCACGCCGATGCCCGGTGTCTTGTTTCCACCGGCGGCGGGACTGATCCAGACGACCTTGCCGGCGACCGGAATGCGCGTTGGATCGTCGAGCAAAGTCAGAATCAGGTACACGTCGTCGCCCAATTGATACGGACGCGTGGTCGGCACGAACATGCCGCCGCTTTTCAGATACGGCATGTAGGCGGCATACAGCGCCGCTTTTTCCTTGATGGAGAGCGAAAGCACGGCCGGACGCGTACCGGCGGATGCTGCCGCCTGTCCGTTCCCCTTCTTGCCGCCTTCACTCATTTAGCCGCCGTTCTTCGAGCATGAATCCGTTCCAATGGCCGCAGCGCATCGATATAGCCGAGCAGCGCGCTTTCAATCACCAGACGCGCATTGAGCGGATGATCGCTCGCCGCCTGCATTTGCGCCAGCGCCGCCACCCACTCGACAACACGCGATGGCTCGGCCGCACGCGCAAGCGCCGCAAACTGGCGCTGGTGCTGCGGATAGTAACGAACACGTCCCGCCAGTCTTTCCGCTAATAAGTCCCATCCCCACCGCTGTAACAGACGGATTGCCGGCGCCACGACGATGTCTTTCGGCACGCCGCTCGCGACCTCGGCACCGGTCAGGGCCGGGCCGCGGCCTAACATCTCGAGCAGCACCTCGTGCATGGCCGGATCAAGCGTTCGATGCTCGTCGAGCGAATCCTCATTGCCGATTCCGACCGGGGCGCCTCCTGCCTCCGCCAGCTTTGCCTCCGCGCGCTCGACGCCGATTGATCGCAACCAGGCAAGCGCTTCTGCGCGGTTGGGGGTCAGCGCGCGCAGCAACACGCAGCGCGAAAGAATCGTCGGCAGCACCGCATCGAGCTCGTCGCTGACGGCAAGGAACACCGCGTCGGGCGGCGGTTCCTCCAGCAGCTTCAGCAGTGCATTGGCAGCGGGAGCATTCAAAGCCTCCGCTGGCAGGAGCAGGACCACACGGCGACCGCCGCGATGCGACGAGACGGAAAGAAAGTCGCCTATTCTGCGCACCTGATCGATCACGATCTCGCGACTGGGCCTTGCCTTGGTCGAGCGCGCGCTCTTCGTCTCCCCCGGCGCTTCTTCGGTGCTCGCATCGGTGCCCATGTCAACGTCGGCGCGCTCGGGCATCTGCGCGGCCGGAGTTAACCAGCGCAAATCCGGATGGTTGTCCGCCGCAATCAGACGGCAACCGGCGCATTGGCTGCACGGTGCGGCATCGACCGGTGACTCACATAGCAAAAGCTGCGCAAATGCCTTCATCAAATGGCGTTTGCCGACGCCGCGCCCACCGTGCAGCAACAGCGCGTGCGGCAGCCGCTCGCGCCAGCCGACGAGCTGTGTCCACAGCTGGTTTTGCCAGGGCAGCGGAGTCAGCCGTTCCATTGCTGCATCAGCTGTACGAGTTGATCACGGACAGAGTCGCGCTCGCGCTCGCTGTCGACAATCAGAAAGCGTGTGGGATTTGCGGCCGCTCGCTTTAGGTACATCGCGCGTACCGCGGCGAAAAACGATGACGGCTCGGACTCGAACCGATCGGCATGGCGCGACCTTGCAAGGCGCTTGGCAGCGACATCGGGTGCCACGTCGAACAGGATCGTCAAATCCGGTTGCAGATCCGGATGAACCCATTGCTCCAACTGTGCGATGCGCTCCGCCTGCATGCCGCGGCCACCGGCCTGATACGCATAAGTGGCATCGGTAAAGCGATCGCATAAAACCCACTGCCCTGCTGCCAGCGCCGGGCGAATGACATTGGCAAGATGCTCGGCGCGTGCCGCGAACATCAGCAAGGTCTCGGTTTCGCGCGCCATCGCATGATTCAACACCAGCTCGCGCAGCGATTCGCCAAGCGGCGTCCCGCCCGGTTCACGCGTGAGCAGCGGTGTCATACCGCGCGCGCGCAGCGCTTCGGCGATAGCATCGATATGCGTGCTCTTGCCGGCCCCGTCGATTCCCTCGAACGTGATGAAGCGGCCGCGCTCGGTCATCGACTGCAGCACCGCTGGTAGGCGTTCACCGCGCGATTGTGTTCGGCAAGCGTTGTGGAAAATTGGGAAGTGCCGTCACTGCGCGCAACGAAATACAACGCCTCGGTCTGCGCGGGTTGCAATGCGGCCTCGATCGACGCCCGCCCCGGAAGTGCGATCGGCGTCGGCGGCAGTCCGGCGCGTGTGTACGTGTTGTATGGCCCGTCGACGAGCAGATCGCGCTTGCGCAGATTGCCGTCGAAGTTCGCGCCGAGCCCGTAGATCACGGTCGGATCGGTTTGCAGCAGCATGCCGAGCTTGAGTCGGTTGACGAACACGCCCGCAATCATGGTGCGCTCCGATGATTGCCCGGTCTCTTTCTCGACGATCGACGCCATGATCAACGCTTCATACGGGCTCTTGTACGGCAGATCGGGGGCGCGCAGCGCCCACGCGTCTTGCAGCAACTTCATCTGGGCGCGATATGCCTGCCGGTAGACGTCCAGATCCGTGGTACCGGGGTCATAGACGTAGGTTTCCGGCGCGAACAACCCTTCCGGGTGCACCTCCTCGGCGCCGATCGCCTTTAAAAGTTCGGCCGCCGACATGCGAGCGGAGTCCTGCTTGAGTTCGACCTGCGCCGCCAATGAAGCGCGCATTTCGCGAAATGCAATTCCTTCGACAACGGTCAATCGCTCGCGCAGTACATCGCCCGCCTGCATCTTGGCCAGCAGTCCGCCGAGCGTAATACCGCGCTCGACCGCGTAACGACCCGCGCGCAGTGATTGCGCTGCGCCGGCCAGGCGTGCGGCAGCAACCATCGCATCGGCATTCAGCTCGATGCCGGCAGCCTGCGCCACCTGCGCAATACCGCGCACCGAACTGCCCGCAGGAACTCGAAACTCGATGCGCTCCGCTTTCAGCGGCAGCGGACGCACAAACAGATACCAGCGGCCGACAAGCCCGGCGGCGACCAGCGCAATGCCGGCGACCAGCACGAAACTGATCCACACTCTCGCGTGACTGCGCTTTTTCATTGAAATGGCGTCATTGAACAAAGAAGAGAAAGACCCAACTAACGACTGTTCCACTTATATTAATCTGCGGAATCAACTTCTCGAGCCTGTCTGAGCATGTCTGCCCTTGTCTCTGCTGCTGTTAAGTCGCCGGTGCTGATTCCGTTGCCGGAACTTGGCGTGATTTCGGTCAGCGGCGCAGATGCGATCTCCTTCCTGCAATCGCAATTGACGAACGATGTTGCGCGCCTGAGGAAGGATCAAATGCAGCTCTCGGGCTACTGCACCGTAAAAGGACGACTGCTTGCGACTTTTCATCAGTGGCGCACGGATGACGAGGTGTTCTTGCGTATGCCGCGCGAGATCATTGCATCGATCGTCAAGCGGTTATCGATGTTCGTGCTGCGCGCGAAGGCGAAGGTCATCGATGTCAGTGATGCCTGGACCACTTATGCATTGCTTGGCGCCGGCAGTGCACGCACGCTGGGCGACGCCGGCGTCGCGGCGCCGGACGCCCCCTGGGGCTCGACGTTGAGCGGCCACGTTCGCGTCGATCGGGCGGTGCCGACGCTGGATAGCGTCGAGCGCTTTCTGCTGATGCTTCCGAGCGAGGCGCAACTTTCGTTGCCGGACACGATTGCGCGCGCTGCGAGCGATCGATGGTGGCTGACCGAGATCGAGGCTGCAGTGCCGACCGTTTTTGCAGCGACACAGGAAAAGTTCGTTCCGCAGATGATTAACTTCGAAGTGCTGGGCGGTGTCGATTTCAAAAAAGGCTGCTACCCCGGCCAGGAGATCGTTGCGCGCAGCCAGTATCTCGGCAAGCTGAAACGGCGCATGAACATCGCGCATGTGGATGCCGACGATGTAACCGCCGCCGCGGACATTTTTCACAGCGACGGCGCGCAGCCGATTGGCGCCGTCGTGATGGCGGCCGCATCGCCTGCAGGTGGAAGCGAGTTACTGTTCGAAGCGCCGGTCGATCGGCTCGAATCAGGCTCGCTTCATCTGAGCAGTGTCGATGGTCCGCGCCTGGCGCTGCGGCCGCTACCGTATACGCTGTTCGATCCGACTGCATGAGCGGGAACTGACATGTGCTTGATGGTCTTCGCATGGCGCTCGCACCCGGAGTATCCGTTGGTGCTGGCTGCCAATCGAGATGAGTTCTATACGCGTCGTACGCGTCCGGCTGCATGGTGGGGCCACGCGGTGT
>CAZKNV010000130.1:0-5840 GCA_964554145.1 uncultured Burkholderiaceae bacterium | reverse complement strand
TCGTGACGCCGATCGAAATCAGAATCAGCGCGCCGCCCATCGTCGGCGTGCCGGTTTTCGTCAGATGGCTTTGCGGGCCGTCCTGGCGCACGGCCTGGCCGATTTTCAGTGCGGCGAGCCGCCGGATCACCCATGGCCCCGCGGCCAGGCCGATCAGCATCGCGGTAGCCGCGGCGAGCACCGCGCGCAACGTCAGGTAGGAAAAGACGTTGAACGATCGAATATCGCGCGCCAGCCACTCGAAGAGCTCAAATAACACTAGTGCGCTCCCTCGAGCTGCCCTGCGGTCAGCGCTTGCACGACTCTTTCCATTTGCATAAAGCGCGAGCCCTTGACCAATATGGTCGCGCCCGGTTGCAATGCCGAGCGCAATGCGGTGATCAACGCATCGATGTCATCGAAGTGATACGCCTGAGCGCCGAAGGTGCGCACCGCCTCCCGCGTTAACGGGCCAATCGCGAAAAACGCATCGATGCCGCGTTCGCGCGCGTAGCTGCCTACTTCGCGATGAAACTCCGGGCCGCGTGCGCCGACTTCGCCCATATCGCCCAGCACCAGCACGCGCGGCGATGGCGACGCAGCAAGCGAATCGATCGCCGCGCGTACCGAGTCCGGATTGGCGTTATAGCTGTCGTCAATCAACCAGCCATCCTGCGTTCGCAGTTTGACGCCACGACCTGCGACCGGTCGCCAGGCAGTGAGCCCGGCACCAATTGCATCGGCGCCAATGCCGGCAGCAATCGAACAGGCCGCGGCAGCCAGTGCGTTGCGAACGTTGTGCAGGCCGCCAGCGGCGAGCCGCACGTCGATGACTCCGGCCGGCGTTGCCATCGAAATCTGCACACTGCTTTCTTCGTCGTGAAACGTGGCAGTCACGACGGCCGACGCATCGAGCGCGAAATCGATCACACGCCGCGTGCCGGACAACTGGCGCCAGATCGGCGCACACGCATCATCGGCCGGAAACACCGCCACTCCGTCGTCGGATAACGCTGCAATCGTTTCACCGTTTTCAAGTGCAGTGGCCTCGATCGAAGCCATGAATTCCTGATGCTCGCGCTGCGCGTTGTTGACCAGCGCGACAGTCGGCTGCACCAGTTCGGCGAGCCAGGCAATCTCACCCGGGTGATTCATTCCAAGCTCGAATACCGCAGCACGATGCTGCTTCGACAATTGCCACAACATCGACGGCACGCCGATGTCGTTGTTCAGATTACCGAGCGTGGCCAGGCGCGCCTTGTCACCGTATGCCGCTGCCATGATTGCGGCGATCATTTGCGTCACCGTCGTCTTGCCGTTGCTGCCGGCGACCGCAATGACCGGCAGCGTGAAACGTGAACGCCAGTGCGCCGCGGCGATTCCGAATGCGCGCTTGCTATCGGCAACGACCAGCTGCGGAATTTCGACATCGACTGCGCGCTCGACCAACGCGGCGGCAGCGCCTTTACTCTGCGCTTGCGCGACGTAGTCGTGTCCGTCAAAGCGCTCACCGGTCAAAGCGACGAACAACGCATCGACCGACAACGTGCGCGAATCGGTCGAGACGCTTGAGAATCCGACGCGGCCGTCACTGCGAATGTCGGCGGACACTATTCGTGCAAGTTCGCTGACGGTCATCAATGCGCTCATGAGTGACTCGACGACCCGGCGCGCCTGGCGAGCGCCGCGCGAGCCTGCGATGCATCGGAAAACGGCAGCTTCGTGCCGCCGATGATCTGGTAGCTCTCGTGACCCTTGCCGGCGATCAGCACAACATCTATCGGCGCGGCGTTCGCGATCGCGTGCGCGATGGCCTGACTGCGATCGACGATCGTGAACAACTCGCGCGCACCGACCGCGCCGGACGCCACCTGCGCGACGATCGCTTCGGCGTTTTCGGACCGCGGGTTGTCGCTGGTCACGACGACGATGTCTGCACCGAGCGCTGCGGCAGCACCCATCGGCGCGCGTTTGCCGGCATCGCGATCGCCACCGGCACCGAATACAGCCCATAGTTTGCCGCCGCAGGCTTTTCCGCCACGCGCTTCGACCAGCGGTCGCAATGCCGCGAGCGCCTTGCCCAGTGCGTCCGGCGTATGCGCGTAATCGATTACCGCGAGCGGCGCATCCGGCAGCACGACTTGTTGCATGCGGCCCGGCGGCGGATCGAGCTGCTTGAGCGCTGCCACCGCGCGCTCAAACTCGATGCCGCAGGCATGCATGACGCCGAGTACGCCCAGCAGATTTTCAACGTTGAATTGACCGACCAATGGCACGTCGATCGCAATCGACTGGCCGTCGAGCACTGCTTCGAATGCAAGCCCGTGTGCGGTTGCGCGAATCGCTCGCGCAGTCAGAAGGTGCGCGATGTGCGGCTCGGTTGCTGCATCACTCGCGGCGTCGCTCGCATCGCTGGCGCTGTAGCCGATCACGTCAACGCCGCGCTCTGCAAGTCGCGGAATCAAGCGGCGGCCGGCCGCGTCGTCGAGATTGATCACTGCATGCGACAGCGTTGGCCAGTCGAAGAGCAGGGCCTTGGCCGCTTCGTACTGCTGCATCGTGCCGTGATAGTCGAGATGGTCGCGCGACAGGTTGGTGAACAGCGCCACGTCGATCTTCATGCCGCTCAATCGTCCCTGATCGAGTCCGATCGAAGACACTTCCATTGCGAGTGCGCGTGCACCGGCGTCAAGCAGCGCACGCACTTCGCGTTGCAGCGACACCGGGTCCGGCGTGGTCAGTGAGCTTTCTGCAAGCGGCTCGTCGGCAAAGCCGACACCGATCGTGCCGATGACCGCACAGCGTCGGCCCGCTCGTGTCAGCAACTGTGCAATCCACTGGGTCGACGATGTCTTGCCGTTGGTGCCGGTGACGCCGATCGACAGCAGATGTTCGCTCGGATGCCTGTAAAACTCCGCCGCGAGCGGGCCGAGCGCGCGGCGCAGATCGGAAACCGGGCGCACGGGAAGCGCGCGCGTAGCTGATACAGATTTCTGTTCATTCCATCCATCGGCATCGATCAGCGCTGCCACCGCACCGCGTGCTGCAGCAGCCGCCAGATATTCGCGTCCATCGGCCGCGTTGCCGCGCAGCGCGATAAATACGTCGCCGCGCTTCAGGCGACGGGAATCCAGATGCAAGTCGCGCCGGTCTGTAAAAACCGATGGCGCAGCCTGCCGCAGCCAACTTAGCGCTTCAGCCGCCGCTGCTTGTCCACTCATGGCAGTCTGCGCAAGGCCAGCATTTCCTTGCTCGGATCGAGCGGCGCATCGGGTGCCACCTGCAACGTACGCAGTGCGCTCGCGGTGATTTGCGCAAACACCGGCGCGGCCACCTGACCGCCGTAGTGCGCACCGATCGGCTCATCGATCATCACCGCAACGACAATGCGCGGATCGGACACGGGTGCAAAGCCGACGAACGACGCGACATATTCCCTCACGTACTGGCCGTCCTTGATCTTGTACGCGGTGCCGGTCTTGCCTGCGACTCGATAGCCTGCAATGCGTGCCGCCGGCGCCGTACCCTCCGGACCGACCGCCATCTCGAGCATCCTGCGCATTGCAAGTGCCGTTTCCGGCGACATCGCGCGCACCGGTGTTGCGGTCGTATCGGCCTTCAGCAGTGTCAACGGCATCAATACGCCGTCGCTCGCAAAGACGGAATAGGCGCGCGCCAGCTGAACCAGCGTGACCGATACGCCATGACCGTACGAGATCGTTGCCTGTTCGATCGGCCGCCAGGTTTTCGCCGGCCGTAACCGGCCCGCGACCGCACCCGGAAAATCAATGCGCGGCGCCTGGCCGAAGCCGACGCTGGTATATGCATTCCACAGCGTCTGCGCAGGCAGTTCGAGTGCGATCTTTGCGGTGCCGACGTTGCTCGACTGCGCGACGACTTCCTCGACCGTCAGCAAGCCGTGCGGCTTCGCGTCACTGATCGTGCGATTGCCAATCGTCAGGCGGCCCGGCGCGGTTTGAATTCGCGTGTCCGCTTTCACTTTGCCGGCTTCGAGCGCAGCCGCGATCGAAAACGGCTTCATCGTCGAGCCCGGCTCGAAGGTATCGGTCAACACGCGATTGCGAATCGCATCGCCGGCGAGCCGGCCGCGCAGATTCGGATCGAAGCTCGGCAAATTAGCAAGCGCCAGCACCTCTCCGGTCTTCACATCGAACACGATAGCCGCGCCGGCTTTCGCGCGATGCTTGTCGAGCGCGTTTTTCAGTGCCGCGTATGCGATGTACTGGATGCGGTTGTCGATCGACAGTGCAAGGTCCTTGCCATCGAGTGGCTCGCGCAGCCAGTCATCTTCGACCACGCGTCCGAGCCGATCCTTGATCACGCGCCGGCTGCCGGCGCGCCCTGCCAGCAGCCGCTCGTGTGCGAGCTCGATGCCCTCCTGTCCGCGATCCTCTACGTTGGTAAATCCGATCACATGCGCGTTCGTTGCACCCTCAGGATAGTGGCGCTTGAACTCGCGCGTCGAGTGAATGCCGGCGAGCTTCAACGCCGCGATGCGCTCGGCGATGTCGGCATCGACCTGGCGCCGCAGATAGATAAACGTACGGTCCTCATCGGCCAGCCGTCGCTTCAATTCGCCGGCGTTCATCTGCAGCAGGCGTGCCAGTGCGGTCAGTTGCTCCGGCGTTGCATTCACATCTTCCGGAATCGCCCATATCGCCCGCGCTGGTACCGACGATGCAAGCACGACACCATTGCGATCGGTAATGCGGCCGCGCGTTGCCGGTATTTCAAGCGTGCGCGCGTAACGCGCTTCGCCCTGACGCTGCAGGAAGTCGGTGGACACGCCGCCCATCAGATAGAACGTGCGGATGGCGAGCGCGACAAAGCCGATGAAGAGCAGGAACAGCATCAGCTTCGATCGCCACGCTGGCAATGCAACTGTCAGCAGCGGATTGGCATTAAAGCCAACGCCGTCCGCACGATCGCTGCGCGCGCTTTTTCGAAAGGGGCGCGCCCAGTTCGAATCGGACGCCCAGGCAGTTGCCGCGCGCTTCACTTCTTCGTCTCCGGTGCAGGCAGATTCAGAAAGATCGCGCGACCGGCATCGATCGGCTTTAACCCCAATTTGCGTGCCTCGGCTTCGACGTACGAAGGCTGCGACAGGCGCGATTGCTCGATGCGCAGGCGATCGTGTTCTACATCGAGTCGCTTGGCATTGAGTTGCGAACGCTCCAAATCGATGAACATCGAGCGCGACCGATGCTGCGCCGTAACCAGCGACAGCGCCGACAAGAACAGCAACAACCCGAGCAGTAGAACGAAGCCGCGCCGAATCATCGCTTCGCCTCTGGCCCCTGCCTAAAGCCTGCTGGGGCAGGCCATGGCTCGGCGGTCCGCCGCGCCACTCGCATCACTGCGCTGCGCGCGCGGGGATTGGCGATGGCTTCTGCTTCGTCCGGCAACACGCGCGCGACTGCATCGAGCGTCGCGCGCGGCAGTTGGTCAGCGCGCAGCGGCACACGACGCACTGCCGCGCTGCCCCGCTCCGGATGCGCGTGAGCGTCTATGAACCGCTTGACGATACGGTCTTCCAGCGAATGAAAGCTGATCACCACCAATCGGCCGCCGGTCGACAACATGGCTCCCGCCTGTTCGAGTGCTAGCGCCAATTCCTCAAGCTCCTGATTGATGTGAATCCGAACAGCCTGAAAGGTCCGCGTGGCCGGGTGCTGAGACGCATCCTTGCGACTCCTGCCGACACTATTCGCCACGAGCCCGGCAAGGTCTGCGGTCGTCGATAGCGGCCGGCCTCCGCCTGCTCGGCCATCCGTGCGGCGAGCAACAATCGCCTTTGCAATCGATGCAGCAAACCGTTCTTCCCCATAGTCACGAATCAC
>CAZKNV010000129.1:0-5905 GCA_964554145.1 uncultured Burkholderiaceae bacterium | reverse complement strand
GTTGACGCCGGATTTCTGGAATGCGCGCAAGCAGCGCATTGAGGCCGGACAATTGGAGAACGTGTTTCCCTATCCGCTAGCGTTGCGATTCAACGCCAGATTTCCGGAGCGGCATGCGTCAAAATACGGTTTTGTTCGATCGTCACATTGAGTGAGCACGTTCATGAATGATCCCATCGTCATCGTCTCCGCTGCGCGCACACCGATAGGCGGGTTGCTCGGAGACTTTTCGTCGCTGCAGGCGCATCAGCTCGGCGCGGTTGCGATCAAAGCCGCGGTCGAGCGCGCCGGTATTGCGGGCGATGCGGTCGACGAGGCGCTGATGGGCTGCTGCCTGATAGCGGGCCAGGGCCAGGCCCCGGCGCGCCAGGCAGTGCTCGGCGCCGGGCTGCCGCAATCGGTCGGCGCCGTGACGTTGTCGAAAATGTGCGGCTCCGGCATGCGCGCGATGATGTTCGCGCACGACATGCTGGCCGCGGGTAGCGCCGACGTCGTCGTGGCCGGCGGCATGGAAAGCATGACCAACGCGCCGCACCTGATGGTCAACGCTCGCAAGGGCTATCGCTATGGCGCCGTGACGACGTTCGATCACATGGCGCTCGACGGGCTGGAAGATGCGTACCAGCGCGGCAAGGCGATGGGCGTGTTCGCCGAAGACTGCGTGGCGAAGTACTGCTTCACGCGCGAACAGCAGGACGAGTTTGCGATCGCATCGACCGAACGCGCGATCAAGGCCACCAACGAAGGCGGCTTCGCGTGGGAAATCGCGCCGGTAACGGTCGCCGGCAAGGGCGCCGATGTTGAAGTGAGCAAGGACGAGCAACCCTTCAAGGCCAAGCTCGACAAGATCCGCGGACTGAAACCGGCCTTCAAAAAGGACGGCACGATCACTGCCGCGAATGCATCGTCGATTTCGGACGGCGCGGCAGCGCTGGTGATGATGCGCCAATCGACTGCGGACAATGGCGGCGCAAAACCAATCGCGCGTGTGCTTGCACATACGGTGCATGCGAGTGCACCGGAGTGGTTCTCGACAGCACCGATCGGCGCCATCGACAAGCTGCTCAAAAAGATCGGCTGGAAGGCGGGCGATGTCGATCTATGGGAAATCAACGAAGCATTTGCCGCAGTGACAATGGCGGCAATGAACGAATTGAAGCTGCCGCATGAGCGAGTCAATATTCACGGTGGCGCGTGCGCGCTGGGCCATCCGATCGGTGCCTCAGGTGCGCGCATCGTCACTACGTTGCTCGGCGCACTGAAGAAAACCGGCGGCAAGCGTGGCGTTGCGGCACTGTGCATCGGCGGTGGCGAGGCGACTGCGATGGCGATCGAGATGGTCTGATGTTCGGTACGCACGATCTTCCTCTGTTCATCATGACCGCGCTGGTGCTGAACGCCACGCCCGGCGTCGACATGCTGTTCACGCTGAGCCGCACCTTGCAGCACGGATGGCGGGCCGGCATGGCCGCGGCGCTCGGAATTACCAGCGGATGCGTCGTTCACACGCTCGCCGCCGCACTTGGACTGGCGGCGCTGTTGGCGGCATCGGCGCTGGCATTTACCGCCATCAAATGGCTCGGTGCGGCGTATCTGCTCTGGCTGGCGTGGGGCATGTTGCGCGCCGCCGCGCGCGACACCGAGCCGGCGCTCGCGACGGCGCCGGTGGCGCCGCTGACGCACATTTTCGCGCAGGGATTTTTGACCAATGTGCTGAATCCGAAGGTCGCATTGTTCTTCCTCGCGCTGCTGCCGCAATTCATCTCGGCCGACGCGCCCAACAAGCCACTCGCGTTTTTGTTTCTCGGTGCGGTCTTCATCGTCGGTGGCGCGCTCTTTTTATTCGCCCTGGTCGCACTTGCGCATCGGATGCGTGCCTTCGGTGCGAGCCGTGTGACGCGGCGCGTTTTAAACGCAATCGGCGGCGCTTTGTTCGCGGCGCTGGCGGTGCGGCTGGCGCAGGCGGAGCGCTGATGGCCACAGTGCTGATCGTCGGCGCGTCGCGCGGGATCGGGCTCGAGTTCGTGCGGCAATACACGGCCGAGGGATCGCGCGTGATTGCAACGCATCGCTCGCCCGAAGCCGGCGCAAAGCTGCGCGAGCTGGGCGCCAAGCCGGCGGTGCTCGATATGCTCGATGAAGGAGCGGTGGTTGAATTCGGCGAAAAAATGGCGAATGAAAGTATCGACATTGCCATCATCAACGCCGGTGTCGCCGGCCCGCGCGGCAACGCCCTTCGATCGCCGGGCGGGCTCGATTTCGATGCAGTGATGCATACGAACGTGCGCGCACCGATGCAGTTGATTCCGGCATTGGCGCCCGCCTTGATCGCATCGCGCGGCAAGCTCGCCGTCGTGTCGAGCCGCATGGGGTCGGTATCTCTGATGTCGAGCACTGCGAGTTGGCTGTATCGCGCCAGCAAGGCCGGGCTCAATGCGGCGTTGAAAGCGGCCAGCCTCGAACTCGGTACGCAAGGCGTGGTGTGCATCGCGTTCCATCCTGGATGGGTGCGCACCGACATGGGAGGCGGCAGCGCCGATATCGACGTTCAGACGAGCGTAGCCGGCATGCGCCGCATTCTTGCCGCCGCCAACGACTCTTCGAACGGAAAATTCATTAGCTACAACGGTGAGCAGTTGTCGTGGTAGGCGCTATCGAGAGACGCCTGATCTCGTCGGGCTCGTCGTTCGAAGCGACCGCCGGCTATAGCCGCGCAGTGGTCGATGGCGATTATGTGCACGTCTCCGGTACAACCGGATTCGATTACTCGGCCATGACGATCGCCGATGATGTGGTCGCGCAAGCGCATCAGTGCTTTCACAACATCGCAACCGCGTTGGACGAAGCCGGAGGCTCGCTGGACGATGTGGTGCGCGTGCGCTACTACCTGGCTGACGTGGCGTCGTTCGAGCAACTGGCACCGATCTTCGGCAAATATTTCGCACACGCGCTCCCGGCGGCGACGGCGATCGTCTGCGGGCTGGTCGATGCGCGGATGAAGATTGAGATCGAAGTGACAGCGCGAATGGAGAACAAATGCCGGTAGCTGTTTTCTCGATGCTGGTCTTCGGAATCTGCAGCTTGCTCGCCGCCGGAGTCGTCGAAGCACTGATGCGGGATTTCGCAGGCGAGGCGGGCGTGCCGACCTGGGTGTTCGTCATCGTTCCCGGCTTGTTTGCGATGTTGTTCGCGCTGCTGTTGTATCGCAAGGCTGCCAGCAACATTGCCGGTATTAACCAATCGTTGTCGCGTGCTCTGGCCGTCGCGATCTTCACGTGGCTCGCCGTGGCGACGTATATTAGTTCGCTATGGTGTCCCGGCTATCGCGTGCTGAGTTGTGCCAGAGACGTCGCGCTGGTGACCGGCATCGTCGGCGGCGGGCCGTTGCTGATCGCCGTGTTGATCGCCGGCACCATCGTCGGCATCGTGCTGAAGCGTCGCGTCGACTGGCTGTCGTATCGCGGCGCGACGCGCAAGCTCGCCAAATGAATCGCCTGGCCGATGCTGCCAAGTGACGAGCATCGGCTTTTGCGTGATTCCCTGCGCGAATTCGCTGACAATCGCCTCGTGCCGTTTGCTGCCGAGTGGGATCGCAACGCGACGTTTCCGAAGCAGGCCCTGACCGAGCTGGCGGCACTCGGCACCTTCGGCGTTGCGGTACCCGAACAGTACGGCGGCGCCGGCATGGACAGCATGGCACTCGCGATCGCGCTCGAGGAAATTGCAGCCGGCGACGGCGCCACCTCTACCATCGTCGCCGTCAACAACTGCCCGGTCTGCGCGATCCTGCTGGCGTGGGCGAACGAAGCGCAAAAGCAAAAATACCTGGTGCCGCTGGCACAGGGAAAAATGCTCGGCGCGTTTTGCCTGACCGAGCCGCACGTGGGCTCCGATGCGTCCGGACTGCGCACGACTGCCGTGCGCGAAGGTGACGAGTGGGTGCTGAACGGCGTCAAGCAGTTCATTACCAGCGGCAAGACGGCCGACGTTGCGATCGTGATGGCGGTGACCGACAAGGCGGCCGGCAAGCGCGGCATCAGCGCGTTTATCGTCGAGACGAAGACACCTGGCTATGTCGTCGCTCGGCTGGAAGAAAAAATGGGGCAGCACGCATCGGATACCGCGCAGATTCTTTTTGAGAACTGCCGAGTTCCTGCCGAAAATCTGATCGGCGATGAAGGCGCGGGCTACAAGATTGCGCTGTCCGGGCTCGAAGGCGGGCGCATCGGCATCGCGTCGCAAGCGCTCGGTATGGCACGCGCGGCGTATGACGCGGCGTTGAAATACGCAAAAGAGCGCGAAGCATTCGGCAAGCCGATCTTCGAGCATCAAGCGCTGCAGTTTCGATTGGCCGACATGGCAACGCAGTTGGAAGCCGCGCGCCAGCTGATTCATCTGGCCGCCGCGTTAAAGGACGCCGGTCAGCCGTGCCTGAAGCAAGCGGCGATGGCAAAGCTGTTCGCCTCGGAGATGGCCGAGTGCGTTTGCTCGGATGCAATTCAGATTCATGGCGGCTATGGCTATGTGGCCGACTTTCCGGTCGAGCGCATTTACCGCGACGTGCGCGTGTGCCAGATCTACGAAGGCACCAGCGACATTCAACGACTGCTGATCGCCCGCCACTTGTAATGCACGCTGCCGAACGCTTCAGCAATCGAGCCGACGCCTACACGAGGGGCCGGCCGACGTATCCACCAGAGATCGTCGAACACCTCAAAGGCGTCGGCGCGCTGAAGCCGGACAGCACGGTCGTCGATGTCGGCGTCGGCACCGGGCTGTCGGCCGAGCCATTTTTGCAGGCCCGCTACGCGGTGACGGGCGTGGAGCCGAACGGCGAGATGCGCGCCGCCGGCAACCAGCAGTTGCGTGAGTTTCCGAACTACCGCAGCGTCGCCGGCACCGCGGAAGCCACCACGCTGCCTGCCGGCGCAGCCGATCTGGTCATCGCAGGCCAGGCATTTCACTGGTTCGACGTGCCGCGCGCTGCAACCGAAGCGCGGCGCATTCTGCGGCCGGGCGGCTGGGCGGCGCTGATCTGGAACGACCGGCAATCGACCGGCAGCGCATTCCTCGCCGGCTATGAAGCGCTGCTGCGCATGCACGGCATCGACTACACGAAGGTCGCCCATAGACACGTCGATGAGAACGCCATCGCGCGATTTTTTGCGCCGGTGCGCGCGGCGGTCGCAACATTCGACAATCCGCGCGAGCTCGAACGAGAAGACCTGTTGGCGCTCGCAGCGTCGGCATCGTATCTGCCGGCGCCAGCAGATCCGCGGCATGCAGCAATGCTGCAGGCGCTAAACGCTTTGTTCGATGCGCACGTAAAAGATGGCAAGGTGCAGATGATGTATCGCACGCGGATGCACTACGCGCAGATCAATTAGGCGCATCTAGCCAAGGACAGCAATGGCAAATCCGATCCATTTTTACTTCGACTTTTCCTCACCGTACTCGTACGTCGCATCCGAAGCGATCGAGCCATTGGCCGCGCGTTACGCACGCACTGTCGAATACAAGCCGATTCTGCTGGGAGCCGTATTCAAGGCCACCGGCGGGGCGCCGCTGACCGAACTGTCGGAGCCGAAGGCCGGCTATTCGATCCATGATTTCGGGCGCTCGGCGCGCTATGCGGGCGTGCCGTATCGGTATCCCAGCAGGTTTCCGGTCGCGACCGTGACCGCCGCACGCGCAGTATTGTGGCTGCAGAAGCAGCGGCCCGACGCAGCGAAGCCGTTCATTCATGCGACCTTTCGCGCGTTCTTTGCCGACGATCTCGATATCTCCGATGCGGTCGTCGTCGGTGACATAGCGCGCGAGATCGGCATCGACCCAGCCGAGCTCGCGGCGGGCGTGCAGCAACCCGAGATCAAGGAGCGCCTGAAAACGCAGGTCGATCAGGCGA
>CAZKNV010000128.1:0-5907 GCA_964554145.1 uncultured Burkholderiaceae bacterium | reverse complement strand
AACACCGGGTTCAGCGACGTCATCGGCTCCTGGAACACGACCGAGATGTCGTTGCCGCGAACCGCGCGCAGTTCAGCGTCCGATGCGGTGAGAACGTTGCGGCCATCGAACTCGATCCGGCTTGTCGGTCCGATGATCGCGTTCTCGGGCAGCAGTTGCACGATAGCCATCGCGGACACGCTCTTGCCCGAACCCGATTCGCCGACCAGCGCGACCGTCGAGTTCTCGGGAACATCGAAGCTGATGCCGCGCACCGCCTCGGCGATCTTGTGTTTGCCAAGGCGAAAGGAGACGTGCAGATCGCGGACGGAAACGAGGTTGGTCATGCTCTAAGCCGCTTTCAGCCTCACGCGGCCGACGTTGCCCAAGTCTGTGTTTCGTTTTGCCTGCCAGAGATCGTAGTTGTATTGCATCGCGAGCCAGCTCTCCGGCGAACGATCGAGCGCTTTTGACAGACGCAGCGCCATCTCCGGACTGATTCCGCTAGAACCCTTCAAAACTCGATTCAAAGTGGAAGGCGAAACGTCTAACTTGACCGCCAGTTCTCGGCCGCTAATTCCATTCGGTTCGAGATATACCTCGGCGATGAATTCGCCGGGATGCGGAGGGTTGTGCATAGCCATTAGTGCTCGTCGCCCCGGCGCAGGCCGGGGCCTAATTTGCGGCATCGAACATTGGGTCCCGGCCTGCGCCGGGATGACGTGGCTTGCAGGCGTCCTCATCGCAGCTTCGGATCCAGCGCGTCGCGCAGCGCGTCGGTGAACAGCGAGAACGCAGTGACAAACGTCGCCATGAAAATGGTTGCGGCGGCCAGTTGCCACCAGTGGCCGAGCACCAGCTCGGCCTGCGCTTCGGACAGCATCGTGCCCCATGACACTTGATCGACCGGAACGCCGAGACCGAGGAACGACAAAATCACTTCGGCCTTGATAAAGCCGACGACATAGAGCGACATACGCACCAGCACGACGTGACTGACATTCGGCAGGATGTGCACGAACATGCGCGAGATGTTGCTGGCGCCGATCGCTTCGGCGGCGCGCACGTACTCGCGATTGTGGTGCTTGATGTACTCGGCGCGCACCAGCCGGTACATGCCGGTCCAGCCGACCAGGCCGAGGATGAAGATCACCGTACTGATGCCGCGCCCGAGCACCGCGGCGAACGCAAAGATCAGCAGGATGTCCGGGATCGAGGTGAAAACGTTGTAGACCCACTCGAGAAAATCGCCGACCTTGCCGCCGATGTAGCCCGACAGCGCGCCCAGGATTGTTCCAATCAGCGTTGCCAGCAGCGCGGCGAACAGTCCGACGAAGATCGATACCTCGGCTCCTTTGATTGCCTTGTCCAGCACGTCGCGCCCGAGCCGATCGGCGCCAAACAGCAGCGTGTCGGCACGCGGCGTATCCGCAATCTGAATCTTGGCGGCGCGCGCCTTCCATTCCTCGTACTTCGGCGCCAGCGGATCGATATCGGTCAGGTCGACGGGCTTCGCATCCTTCGCGACCACACTGGCGAGCGGGTCAGTACCAGTCTGCGCCGCACGTGGCCCCATGAACGTCGGGGGCGCATCCGGCACCGCCACTTCCTTCTGCCAATCTCCGGCGATGATGCCGAGAAACGACAGCAGAACCATCAGCACGAACACCGCGACGATGACCAACGACACCACACCGACCCGATCGTTCTTCAGCCGCCGCCAGGCGGTGGCCCACACGCCGCGCGAGCGCGACGGCTCCGGCGGGACGCGGATCGATTCGATCGTTGCGGCGGGAATCATTTGAGTACCACCCTTGGATCGACCACTTTGTAGAGAATATCGGCCGTCAGATTGATCAGCATCGTCAGCACTGCCAGATAAATCGTCACCGCCTGGATCACCGGATAGTCGCTGCGATTGACCGCCAGCAGGATTTCACGTCCCAACCCCGGGATCGAGAAAAACACTTCAATCAGGAACGAACCGACGAACACGCCGGGCAGTTGCAGCGCCACGTTCGTGAGCACCGGAATCATCGCGTTGCGCAACACGTGCGTGAACAGCACGCGGTTTTCGCTGACACCTTTGGCGCGCGCAGTGCGCACGTAGTCCTGATTGATCTCGTCGAGGAAAAAGGTGCGGTACAGCCGCGTCTGCGGCGCCAGCGAAACGAACACCGCCAGACTGATCGGCAGCACTGCGTAGTGCGTCAGATTGGTGACGAAACTGTCGCTCCAGCCCTGCACCGGGAACCACCCAAGGTAAAACCCGAACAGCCACTGGCCCACGATGATGTACACGAGGAACGAGATCGACAGCATCACGGTCGTAATCACCATGATTGCTCGATCCGTCACCGAGCCGCGCACATACGCAACCGCCATGGCGGCGATGATTCCGAGCACCGTGTCCAGGATCAGGATCGGAATCATCACGGTCAGCGTAGCGGGCAGCCGCGTCCGGAAGATGTTGCTGATCGCCTCGCCGGTCGCCCAGCTGTTGCCCCAGTTGAAAGTGAAGATCGACTTGACGAAGATCCACAGCTGCACGTACCAGGGATCGTTCAAGCCAAGCTGTTGGCGGATCGCGTCAATCTGCTCCGGCGTTGCAAGCAGGCCGCCCAGGATTTCCGCAGGGTCGCCGCCAAAGAACTTGAAAAGGAAGAACACGAACAGAATGACCCCGGCCAACGTCGGGACCATCTGCCATAGTCTGCGTAAGATGTATGCGGCCAACCGAACTGCCTTGTGGGCTGATGGCGGAAGCGCGGATTATGCCGCTGCCGGCTTCCAGCACAAGTGGCGGCGATGTCTAAGAGCGCAGCGATTGGAAACAGCGCCGTCACCCCCGTGCAGGCGGGGGTCCAGTTTTTTCCATGGACTCGGAGCACGTTTGAATGAAAAAGCGAGTTTCGAAAAGCAAGCGCGCGTTTACGAAGACATTGTTGGCGCTGCCGGCGGCAGCATCTGCCAGCGCAGTTGCGCAATCGTCCAACGGCAACGGCGGTCAGAAGGTCCTGCGCTACGCGTTCCGCGTAGCCGAAACGGGATTCGATCCGGCGCAGGTGCAGGATTTCTACTCGGCGAACATCATCGCCAATATTTTCGATGCACCGCTGACATACGACTTCGTTGCACGGCCCGCGAAAGTTGTTCCTAATACTGCCGCAGCGCTGCCTGAGATATCGGCCGACTTCACTGAGTTCACCATCCGATTGCGGCCTGGAATTTATTTTCAGGAGCACGCGGCGTTTAAGGGCAAGCGGCGGGAACTGGTGGCGCAGGACTATGTGTACTCGGTGAAGCGCCATTACAACCCGAAGTTCAAGAGCCCGCGCATCTATCTGCTCGAAACCGCCAAGCTGCTGGGCATGCCCGAGATCCGCGCGGTGGCGCTGAAAGGCACGAAGTTCGATTACGACCGCGAAGTCGAAGGCATCCGGGCACTCGATCGGTACACGTTCCGAATCAAGCTCGCAGAGCCGGGACCCCGCTTTCACTACTACCTGGCAGACACCTGGCTTGGTGCGGTGGCGCGCGAGGTCGACGAGATGTACGACGACAAGGAGATGATGGCGAATCCGGTGGGCACCGGACCGTACCGGCTGGTCGACTGGCGACGCTCGTCGCGCATGGTGTTCGAAAAAAATCCTGGCTACCGCGAAGAGATTTATAAAGAGCAGGCAACGCCAGGCGACGCCATGGGGCAGGCAATCACTCAGCGCATGAAAGGCCGCCAGCTGCCGCTGATCGATCGCGTCGAGGTCTACATCATCGAAGAAAATCAGCCGCGTTGGCTGGCGTTCCTGAACGGCGAGCACGATCTGGTCGAAGAGATTCCATACGACCTCGCCAATTTGATCGTGCCGAACGGCAAGCTTGCCCCGAACCTGGTCAAGCGCGGCATTCGGATGGACCGCGATTACCGCGCCAGCGTCGACATGGCGCTGTTCAACATGGAGCATCCGATCGTCGGCGGTTACACGCCGGACAAAGTGGCGCTGCGACGTGCGGTCGGACTCGCCTATTCGATCGATAACGAGATACGGCTGGTTCGCAAGGGCCAGTCAATACCCTCCGAGTCGCCCGTTTCGCCGCAGACCTGGGGCTTCGACCCCGCATTCAAGAGCGAGATGAGCGCACACGACCCGGCGCGCGCCAAGGCGCTGCTCGATTCGTTCGGCTATATCGATCGCGATGGCGACGGTTGGCGCGAACTCCCAGACGGACGCCCGTTGACGCTCGAAATGGCAACGCAACCCGATCAACTGTCGCGCCAGCTCGATGAGATCTGGCGCAAGAACATGACGGCAGTCAATCTCAACATTCAGTTTCAACCGGCCAAGTGGCCTGAGAATCTGAAAAACTCGCGCGCCGGCAAGCTGATGATGTGGAGAGTCGGCTGGGTGGCCTCGGCGCCCGATGGCGACACCTTCCTCGCGCTCGGCTACGGCCCGAACAAGGGACAAGCGAATCATTCGCGCTTCGATTTGCCGGCTTACAACAAGATTTACGCGCAGCAGCGCACGTTGCCCGATGGACCGCAACGCGAGGCGCTGTTCCTTGAAGCAAAGAAACTGTTCGTTGCCTACACGCCGTACAAATTCGTCGGCCACCGCATCGAATGCGCAGTGTTTCATCCGTGGGTCGTCGGGTACCGGCGTCAGTCTTTCTTGCGTTCATTGTGGAAGTACGTCGATATCGACAACGACGTGAAGGGCGAGCGCAACGCATGAGCTTGCGCGATCCGACCTCAACAAGTCGGCGAACGGCGCTCAAGGCGCTTGCTGCGGCTTCGGTCGCAACGTCGACATTGACGCATGCACAAGCATTAAACGGCAGTCGTACCAAAGTTTTGAGGTATCCGTTCGAAGTCGCCGAAACGGGTTTCGATCCGGCACAGATCGTCGATCTATATTCGCGCATCGTCACTGCGCATATCTTCGACAACTTCTACGACTACGATCATCTGGCGCGGCCGTTCAAGTTCAGGCTGTGTACGGCCGAGGCGATGCCAGAGGTGTCGGACGATTTTCGCGTCTGGACCGTTCGCATCAAGCCGGGCATCTACTTTCAGGACGATCCGGCATTCAAGGGAACGAAGCGCGAGTTGATCGCAGCGGACTATGTCTACTCGTGGAAACGAATCTTCGATCCACGCTGGAAGGCGGTCTCGCTCGCGACACTGATCGAGCTCAAGATACTAGGCCTGACCGAGCTTCGCGAACGTGCGCTGAAAGACAAGCAACCGTTCAATTACGACACACCGGTGGAGGGGTTGCGCGCGCTCGACCGCTATACCGTGCAGTTCAAGCTTGCCGAGCCGCAGCCGCGTTTGATCCAGACGCTGGCGGGCGGCGACCTGTATGGAGCGGTGGCGCGTGAAGTTGTCGACGCCTATGGCGATCAAGTCGCCGCGCATCCTGTCGGCACCGGGCCGTTTCGCCTCGCCGAGTGGCGCCGCTCGTCTCGCATCGTGCTGGAGCGCAATCCGACTTACCGCGAAGTTAGGTACGACGCCGAGCCGAATCCGGACGATACCGAGGGTCAAGCGCTGTTGCAGAAATTCCAGGGCCGCAAGCTGCCGATGATCGACCGCGTCGAGATCTCGATCATCGAAGAAGTTCAGCCCCGCTGGCTGACATTCCTGGATAAACAGCAGGATTTGATTTATCCGCTGCCGTTTGACTTCGTCAACATCGCAGCGCCAAACGGCAAGCTGGCGCCGTTTCTCGCGAAGCAAGGCGTGCAGTTGTATCGGACATTGAATTCGGATGTGACGCTTACCTACTTCAACATGGAGAACCCGATTGTTGGAGGCTATGCGCCGGACAAAGTCGCGCTGCGGCGCGCTATCAGCCTCGCGATCGACGTCGATCAGGAGATTCGGCTGTACTGGCGAGGACAGGCGATCCCCGCGCAATCGGC
>CAZKNV010000127.1:1187-5967 GCA_964554145.1 uncultured Burkholderiaceae bacterium | reverse complement strand
GCGGCCAATCCGGACGGCAGCGCCCAGCTTCGATGGCCGCCTTCAAGCTCGCTTAGCAATTCGAACAGCGCGTGATGCGTCGCTGTGCCGTACAACCCGTAGTTGACCGCGCCGGGTTCATCGTTGCGATAGCGCCGCGAGCGCTCCTTCATGTCGGCGACGCTCGCATGCAGTACCGTCGAACCGCGCACGATCGGCGGGTTGACGAAATCTTGACCGGCGATCGCGGCCTTGCCGCCATGCGCCAGCCGCGTCTCAGGGCTCTGGTTTTTCTTCATCGTGAATCGGATCATTCGCCGGTTTGCACGATTCTTGCATAGCGCTCCCGCCAGGACATGTCCCTGCTCCTTTCATGAATCTCAAACGACATATGGTCCCGATCATCGTCGCAGTCGTTTTGACCGCGCTCGCAACGCTGGTCCTGCTGAACCTCCGCAGCGAAAAGAAGATCGACGTGCGGCCGACGCATCTGTATCCGGTGGCCGATCAGCAGTTCCTGCGATCGATGAGTGTGCTGCTCGGCCCGCCGTTGATCGATGGCAACCGGGTGGAGACCCTGTTAAACGGCGACCAGATTTTTCCGTCGATGCTGCAGGCGGTCTCAGGTGCGAAGCAGACGATCGACTTCGAAACCTACATTTACTGGTCTGGGGAGATCGGCAAGCGCTTCGCCGCCGCGCTTGCCGAGCGGGCACGTGCCGGAGTCAAGGTCAATGTGCTGGTCGATTGGCTCGGTAGCCAGAAGATGGACAACGATTCGATCGAAGTGATGACCAAGGCCGGTGTCGACTTCCGCAAGTACCGGCCGCTGCGCTGGTACAACCTCGGCCGTGTGAATAACCGCACGCACCGCAAGTTGCTGGTGGTCGATGGGCGCATCGGCTTCACCGGCGGCGTCGGCATTGCCGATGTCTGGACCGGCGACGCGCAAGACCCGGAACATTGGCGCGACACTCATTATCGGATCGAAGGCCCGGCGGTCGCGCAGATGCAGGCTGCGTTCATGGATAACTGGACGAAGGTCAGCGGCGCCGTGCTGCATGGCGATCCGTATTTTCCGCCGCCGCAGACGTCGGGAAAGATGCATGCCCAGGTGTTTCAAAGCTCGGCCGAGGGTGGCTCGGAGAGCATGCACCTGATGTATTTGCTGTCGATCGCCGCGGCGACTCGAACGATCGACCTGGCGATGGCGTACTTCGTGCCGGACGAAGTCACCAGCGAAACACTGACGAGCGCATTAAAGCGGGGCGTGCGAGTGCGATTGATTCTGCCCGGCAAGCATATCGACGCCGATTTCGTACGCCGCGCGTCGCGCGCAAGCTGGGGGCCGCTGCTGCAGGCGGGTGCGCTGATTCACGAGTATCAGCCGACGATGTATCACGTAAAGGTGCTGGTGGTTGACGGGCTGTGGTCATCCGTCGGCTCGACCAATTTCGACAGCCGCTCTTTTCGGTTGAACGACGAGGCCAATCTGAATGTCTACGATGCCGACTTCGCGCGCGCACAGGCCGAGGCCTTCGAAGCAGATCTGAAGCATTCGCAGCGCATTACGTACGAACAATGGGAAGCGCGCCCGTGGCACGAGAAGCTGTGGGAGCACTTCGCAGCGCTGTTTTCATCTCAGCTATGAGGCAACGCTGAAGCGATAGACACCAGCGTCTTCGCGCCGATCGAGCTTGCCTTCGTACCACAGCGCATGCAGATGTGCGAGCGATTCACCCAGCGCAAACGTCATTTGATGCAGGTCAAGCGCGCGCTTGAACAGTACGGGCACGATGCTCGCGGCAGTTTGCGGAGTCGTGCACGCGGCCAGCACTTCGTCGAGTCGATCCGCGTGATGCCGATGCTGCTGCCCGATCCTTTGATGCAGTCCGATAAACGGCTTGCCGTGCGACGGCAACACCAGCGTATCGGCCGGCAGCAGCAACATCCGGTCGAGCGAGCGCAGGTAGCGCGGCAGCGGATCGGCATCCGGCTCGAGATCGAACACGCTGATATTGGTCGAAATGCGCGGCAGCACCATGTCGCCGGCCACCAGCAGTCGATCATCTTCGCAGTACAACGACGCATGCTCCGGCGCATGGCCAAACCCGACGATGATGCGAAAGATGCGCTTTGCGTGCGCCGGCCCGACGGCGATTTCGTCGCCCTCATGAATGCGGTGAAAGCTCGACGGCACAGCGGGAACGAGCCCTGGGTAATACCCGGAGCCGCGCACGCGTACCTGCTGCAGCGCTTCGCCGTCGCTCAAGCCATTGCGGGCAAAGTGACGTGCGGCCAACTCGCCGCTGATGTTGTCGCCACCACCGGCCGATAGATAGCGGCCGAACGCGTACTCGGTCGCAGTCATCCACAACGGCGCACTCCAGCGCTGCCGATCGCCGCCGGCCGTTAACCAGTGCGCAAGGCCAAAGTGATCCGGATGAAAGTGCGTGCACAAAACGCGCAGCAACGGCTTGCCGCCGAATTCGCCGTCGAACAATCGCTCCCACGCCTGCTTGGTGGCATCGCTCGTGATGCCGCAATCGATCAGCGTATAGCCACGGCGCTCTTCGATTTCATCGTCGAGCACCCAGAGATTGATGTGGTCAAGCGCAAACGGCAGCGGCATGCGAACCCAGTGCACGCCGGGCCGCAACGTAAGCCAGGTGCCAAGCGCGGGCGCGTCGGCCCATGGATACTGCAGCTCGTGTTCGTTTGGATTCACAGTTCGTCTGTCTCAAGTGTCGGCGCCGAGAAGCTCCAATAGACCGTCTCCGTAGCTTGCCAGCTTCTTCTCGCCGATGCCGGAGATCGTGCGCAGTTCACCGAGCGATTTTGGCTGCAGCTGCGCGATCGCCCGCAATGTGCCGTCGTGAAAGACCACAAACGCAGGCACACCGTGTTCCTTCGCAACGCCGGCGCGCCACACACGCAGCCTCTCGAACACCGGATCATCAGCAACCGCGCCCGTTGCACGCTGTTTCGTCTTGCGCCGGCGCGGCTCTGCACTTTGCTCCCTCAGTTCGATCGTGCGTTCGCCGCGCAGCACCGCTCGACTGGCTTCGGTCAAACGCAGCACGTTGAAAGTCGCGTGGTCGACTTCGACGATGTGCTGTGCAACCAGGTGCCGTAACAGCAAACGCCATTGCGCCTCCGACAGCTCGGCACCGATGCCGAAGGTCGAAAGTCGCTCATGACCGAACCTGGCGACCTTTTCGGTCTGCTTGCCGCGCAAGACGTCGACGATGTGGGTCGCGGCAAAGCCGAAACTACTGGCGCGTTCGCAGCGGTAGATGCACGACAACAGTTTGCGCGCGGCTTCAGTCGCATCGATTCTCTGCGGCGGCGCCAGGCAGTTGTCGCAATTGCCGCACGGCTCGCTGGCTTCGCCGAAGTACGCCAGCAGCCGCACTCTCCTGCAGTCGGCAGCTTCAGCGAGCCCCAGCATCGCATCGAGCTTTGCGCCGGACAGGCGTTTGTACAACGCATCGGCCTCCGACATTTCGATCAAGCGCCGCTGCTGCACGACGTCTGACAATCCGTAGGCCATCCAGGCATCGGCCGGCTCACCATCGCGGCCGGCACGGCCAGTTTCCTGGAAGTAGCCTTCGATGCTCTTCGGCATGTCGAGGTGGGCAACGAAGCGCACATCGGGTTTGTCGATTCCCATGCCGAACGCGATCGTGGCGACCATCACACGACTGTCCTGCTGCAAAAATGCATTCTGGTTGGTGGAACGCGCGGCGGCGTCCATGCCGGCGTGATAAGGCTGCGCGGCAATTTCGTTGGCGCATAAAAATGCAGCGACCTCATCAACCGTGTTGCGCGCCAGGCAATACACGATGCCCGCGTCTGACGGATGTTCATCGCGAATGAAGCGCAGCAACTGATCGCGCGGCTCGCGCTTTTCGACGATGCGATAGCGAATGTTCGGCCGATCGAAGCTCGCAACGAATACGCGCGGTTCGAGCAGCAGCCGTTCGACGATTTCCTGGCGGGTCGGCACATCGGCGGTTGCAGTCAATGCGATGCGGGGCACTGACGCAAAGCGTTCGCGCAAGATCGCCAGCTGGCCGTACTCCGGCCGAAAGTCATGACCCCACTGCGACACGCAATGCGCCTCATCGATCGCGAACAGCGCAACCCCTGCGGCGCGTTGGACGTCGTCCAATAGCCGTTGGCAACGCTCGCTCATCAGGCGCTCTGGCGCGATGTAGACGAGATCGAGATGGCCGGCGCGCATGCGCCGCTCGACTGCTGCGGCGTCGGCGGATGAAAGGCTCGAATTCAAAAACGCCGCGCTGACTCCTGCTTCAGCCAGCGCCACCACCTGGTTTTGCATCAGCGCGATCAACGGTGAAACAACGATGCCGACACCGGTGCGCAGCATCGCGGGGATCTGATACGTCAATGACTTTCCGCCACCGGTGGGCATCAGCACCAGCGCATCACCGCCACTGCTGACATGCTCGATGACCTCCGATTGGAAACCGCGAAACTGGTCGTAGCCGAAAGTGTTCTTCAGGATTGAGTGAGCGGTGCGAGCGGTCATCGGACAAGCGTAGCGTGCGGCGCTAACGCTGCCCGCCGTTCATACGATGTACCGATCCCAGCCGCCGTAGTGCTCGTTGCTGAGCTTGCCGCGCGGCAAACTCAGCAGGACGACCACTGCGCCGATCGCGATGCTGGCAACGGTGCCGAGCGCTGTTGCGCCGTCCAGCACGAACGGTGCGGCAATCAGCCAGGCGCCCAGCGGCACGTTGAGAAATCGCAGCGGCCGGGCGACTTCGGCGAACGC
>CAZKNV010000127.1:0-1087 GCA_964554145.1 uncultured Burkholderiaceae bacterium | reverse complement strand
CCGCACCACGTGTCGAACAGGATCGGCTGAATGATGATGAAAAAGATGCTGACCGCGCCAAGCGGCACGATCAGCAACCCGAAGCCGAGCACAAGCCATGGCATCGTGCGCCAGCGACGCCGGTCGCCGATCACTCCGGTCAGCGCTTCGATCAGATAAGTCACGGCGCCGACGCCGGCATCCGGGATCGGCCATGCCTTCGATGCGCTCGAAGTGATGATCGTCTCGGTGCCATTGCCGAACAGCGGATCCCACACGGCGTCGATATGACCGAGCTGGAATGCCGTCATATAACGCGATACAAGAAATGCAATGAGCGCCAGCACCACGATCGGAACGCGCTGCACGTAGGTCGACGGTGAATATGTCCAGCCGCGCGCCGCGTCGGTATCGATCGCGAGCGCATCGCGCGCAATTCCCGGCGGTGTGCCGACCAGCACGGCGAATGCGACCAGCAGCGCGCCGACGATCGTATCGTTGGCAAAGGCGGCAGCGCTCGTGGTCCAGAACACCAGCGGCGCGAACATCAGCCACGTTCCCACACCGGCCAGTGCCCAACGCGACCAGCCGTGCTTGCGCGATAACGACAGCAAGCCCAGCAGCACGATGACCGCGCCGGTCACAATGTCGCTGCAGCCGAGCCACGCATCGCGCACCTCGGGCAGTGGCAGCACGTGCCCCGCCGCTGGCGGCGGATTGACTCCCGTCGCGCCACCGTCGAAAAGACCGAACACGATCGGGCTCGCCGCGAGCCACAGGCCAAGGCTGATATTCGCAAGCGGCGTCCACAACGTCTCGGCGTGCTCGCGCTTGAGCCGCTGCTCCGATTCACGGCCCGCCTTCTCACGCTTCGCCGCGGCCTCGGGCGACTCGTGCGTCCAACTGGTGCCAGCGGCTGCCACCGTGGCCGCATTCAATTTGTTGGCCTTGTACCAGCGCGCGGGATCCTTTTTCAGCGCCGCGACCATCACCGGCAACGTGGTGGAAAGCGAATGTTGTGGCCGCCACCCGAGTAGCTGCTCGGCGCGCGACACGTCGAGCTCGAAGTGCATATCGGACTGGTCGATCATCCACGGCTGCACAAACG
>CAZKNV010000126.1:0-6016 GCA_964554145.1 uncultured Burkholderiaceae bacterium | reverse complement strand
GATAGTTGGTGATTGCCAGTCCGTCGTCGCTCACCACGAATCCGGACCCGGCGGTAGCCTGCGAACGGCCCGTCGTCGTCAAGACACGGACTTGAAACAACGACCCTTTCGCGGCCGCGTAGATTCGGCTTGCGTCGCGACTCAGCGCCGGCGGCAGTTCAGACGCCTCCGACGCGTCCGTCGGCGTTGAAACATCGTCTGCAGATGCGACTGCAGTCAGCAGTACGGCCGCGATCGAACAAAGAAAGATGCTGGTTACCTTCACGAATGCTCTACCTTTCAGCCGTCCCGATTCCCGCCGGCGGCCTAGCAGACGCATTACGCATCAGTGCGCTGCGACCAGTGGTGTCGAGAAGACCGGTCTTTGAACGCCAATGCAGAGTTTCTGCGTAGGATTTACATTGCGAACGATCGGATCGGATGTCCAAGGAGATACCCATGCGCGTCGTACTGTCCACGCTTCTAATCCTGCTTGCTGCCAATCCTGCCTGCGCCGACGCGGTGAAGGTCACCGAAGCTGGCGGCACCGCGTATTACGTTGAGTCTGAGTCGATCAGCAGCGAGGGCAATGTCCAACGCGTGTCGGTCGTACACGACCACGCGAAACCGGAGTCAGGCGGCGTGCGCTCACGCCGCGTGATGTACGAGATCAACTGCGCCGCTGAGCGGCTGAGAAGCGTGTCGGCCACCGAGCATTCAGAGCAGATGGCGCAGGGCGTCGTCGTTAATTCATGGGAGAGAGAGTCGGATTGGTTGTACGTCGCGCCGATAACGGGAAGCAGCATCCCGGCCAGGACGCCATACCGACCCATCGTTAAGTTCGTCTGCTCGCGTTAGCGTCGACCGAACTGACGGGTGTCGGCAACGCCATCGTCAATGGGGTGCTGAGCTGACGTTTGTCGCATCACCCGGAGGACGTATGCATCTGAAAGGCTCCTGCCATTGCGGCGCAGTGAAGTTCCGCCTGCAATCCGATTCGCCCGTTCCCTTCATGCACTGCCACTGCACCATCTGCCGCAAGACCGCGGGCGGAGGCGGCTACGCGATCAACCTCGGCGGCGATGCGAGCACGATGAAAGTGACCGGCGAGAAAAACATCGGCATCTATCACGCATTGCTGCGCGAGAAAGGCAAGCGCACCAAGCGCTCGCCGGCCAAGCGGCACTTCTGCCTGAAGTGCGGCAGCGCGCTGTGGCTATGGGACCCGCGCTGGCCCGAGCTGATTCACCCGCACGCCTCAGCGATCGACACGCCGCTACCGAAGCCGCCCGAAGTCATCGAAGCCGCACTCGCGTACGCGGCCAACTGGGTCGATGTGCCGAAGGGCAAGAAGCATGTGCACTGCAGGGAATGGCCGGGGGAATCGTTGCACGAGTGGCATCAGCGGCACGGGATGCTTGCCTAAACGGACCGTTTGATCCGCGCGTCGGATTTCTAGCGCGCTCGCAGCAGCTGGCGGAGCATAATCGGCAGATGATCTTTCCTCGTATCACAGTTCGAGCCGATCAAATGGGCGGCGGCGTCCCTTGCATACGTGGGCTCAGAATTCCTGTCGCTACCGTCGTGGGCATGATCGCCGACGGGATGGCTGAACGAGAGATTCTGCAGGCCTATCCCGACCTTGAATCTGAAGACCTCCGCGAGTCGCTGCGATATGCCGCTGAAGCTGTCCGCGAGCGCGAGTTGCCGCTCACCGCTGGTGAGTGAAGTTCCTCGTTGATAACGCACTCTCACCGTTCGTGGCCGAAGGGCTACGAAAGGCCGGCCACGACGCCGTGCACCTCAGAGAGCGAGGTCTTCAGGCAGCGTCAGACGAAACAGTGTTTGAGTTAGCGGCTGCCGAAGACCGTGTCGTTGTCTCTGCGGATACCGACTTCGGGGCGCTCGTTGCAGCTCGGCGTGCGTCGAAACCTTCAATCATTCTGTTTCGCCGGGGCTGCCGACATAGCCCGCGGCCAGCACGGCGATTGGAGCTCCCAGGGCGTCACGCGCACCTGCCGCCAGCGCCGCGCGTGGGGTGAGGTAATCGGTCGGCGTGGAGTCCATGTCCCAAAATTACCATGAAAATCGAACATGTCATGTTTGAATTTCATGGTGATAGGTGTACCGTCCCGGCGTGATCAAACGAACGAACCTACTGAACGAGATCCGGGTTGCGCTCGGCCGCTCGCGCGCGGTCGTGCTGGTGGGGCCACGCCAAAGCGGCAAGTCCACCTTGGCGCGAGAATTTGTCGCGCCTGATTCCGACAACTATTTCGATTTGGAAGAGCCTGGTAGCCCAGCGGCGCTGGCCGAACCAATGGCCGAGTTGGAAGCACGCTATGGCCTGGTGGTCATCGATGAAGTTCAACACGCGCCTGAGCTCTTTCGCGTCCTCCGCGTCTTGATCGATCGCTCGAACGAGCCCGGTCAGTATTTGTTGTTGGGCAGTGCCAGCCCTCCGCTCCTGCGCCAGACCAGCGAATCACTGCTGGGGCGTGTCGAAGTGATCGAGGTGACCCCTTTCACTCTAGAGGAGGTCGGCGTCTCCGCCGTGAGCAAACTGTGGCTGCGGGGCGGCTTTCCGCCCGCGTTCACTGCGGCGAATGACGACGATGCAAGTGCGTGGTGCAGAAACACTGTCTCGCGCTTTGTCGAGAGCGACCTGCCGCAGTTCGGCGTCAACGTGGCAACACCGACAATGCTTAGGTTTTGGGCCATGCTGGCTCATGTGCACGGAAATGTATGGAACGCGGCAGACCCGGCACGATCGCTCGGCGTGAGCGAGCCGACGGTTCGCAGGTATCTCGACTGGCTGACGCAAACATTCATGATCAGACAGCTGCAGCCTTGGTTCGAGAATCTTGGGAAGAGACAGGTCAAGTCGCCAAAGATTTACTTCCGTGACACGGGGTTGCTGCACGCATTGCTCGGTGTGCGTAGCCAAGGTGACATGCATCGTCATCCGCGCTCCGGCGCCTCTTGGGAGGGCTTTGCGCTCGAGCAAGTCTTACGCATGACACAACCTGACGAAGCGTATTTCTGGGCGACGCACACCGGGGCCGAATTAGATCTGCTGATGATGAAACACGGCAAACGAGTCGGCGTCGAATTCAAGCGCGTGGATGCTCCACGTCTCACACCGTCGATGCGAAATGCTATGAACGATCTAAAGCTCGACGCCCTTTACGTCGCCTATTCGGGCAAACGCCGCTACACCCTGGCTGATCGCATCGAGGCTGTCCCGTTGGAGACTTTTGTCGCATCCTGAGCTAACGCCCATGACACCCAACGCGTTTTACTTGCTGCTCGCCGCGCTCGGCATGGTGCTGCTCACGTTTCTGGTCGGCGCGCGGATGCTGTACAGCCGCGTCCTAGAAATGCGCCGGAAGCGCATGCATCCGCAGACAGCCGCTACCTCGCAAACACTGGCGGGCCGCCTGGAGAACGTGCAGGCCGCGGATAACTTCCGCAACCTGTTCGAAACACCGGTTCTGTTTTATGCGCTCGTCGCTTGCGCGATTGCGGTGTCGCATGTACCGCCGTGGCTTGTGATCGGCGCGTGGTGTTATTTCGGGCTGCGCATCGCGCATAGCCTGATTCACTGCACGTATAACCGAGTGATGCATCGCTTGGCGATGTTCATGCTGAGCTTTGGTTTGCTGGTAGTGCTCTGGGTTGCGTATGTGGTTGCGCTTTCGAATAAAGGCGTCTTGTAAATCGAGACGACAACCGATTTATGACCCTTTGCCTGATCGTTGGCGAAGCGCCCGCAACACAATCCAGACCAGAAGCGCGCCGACGATCACTGCGCCAAGCCCGAACGCGCCGCGACACACCAGGTCCGAGCCAATACCGCTGAGGAACGGTCCGCTAACTGAACATTCGCGCAGACCCGGGCCGAAGGCAACCCATGCTCCTGGCACCAGCAATGACGCTACGCATGCAACAACTAGCCATGCATGCGTGCGACGAAGTGCCAACTCATGAGCCAGGATGGTGAGGCCGGCGAACACGAACGCTGCACACGCCACATAGGCCACCCACGCAGGAACATGCAGCCCTTCCGGGTGCAGGTAGATCATCGCGGCCGTTAGTAACCCGGCCACGGTAGACACCAGCGCGCCCAGAAGGCGCTGTCGACGTTCGGTCATGGAGCGCACTCTAAGTACATTTCGCATCAATGAAGCACCTGCTCGACAACATCTTCTGGCACGCACTGTCCGGCCCGCAGGCTAAGTTCGCCGCAGGCAATCAGGCGGCGCGCCGCTACGCACCCGGCTTCTCGGCGACCGTCGCCTTCGCCGATCAACTCCGGCCCGACCTATCCGCACTCGCTGCGTTCTGCGAGCCGGGCGAACACTTTTACACGGAGGGCTGGACCGGCGCAGGTCCGGCCGGCTGGCAAATCAAAGTCGAGTCGACGATGCTCAAGATGATCTGGGAAGCCGCCATGCCGCCGGCGGACGAAGCACCGGACGCGGTGCCGCTGAATGCGAAGCACGCGCCGCAGGCACTCGAGCTCGCCGAGCTGACGCATCCCGGTCCGTTCGGCCTGCGCACCCTCGAGCTTGGCGAATACTTCGGTGTCTTCGATGGTCCGCGATTGATTGCGATGGCGGGCGAGCGCTCGCACGCCGGCATGCTGCGAGAGATCAGCGGCGTCTGTACCCACCCCAACTTTCAGGGCCGCGGCCTGGCGAAGCGGCTGATGCTCAAGCTGATTCGCCGAGAGATGCTGCGCAACGAAACGCCGTTCCTGCACGTAATGCACGACAACACCGGCGCGCGCCAGCTCTACGAGCGGATGGGTTTTCGCAACTACAAGGAAACCGTCGTCCGCGTCATTTCACGAGACTGATGTCGAGCCCTGATGCAATGCGCGGCCGCGGACGGTTTTGCGCCACCGCCTCAACCCCTGCGCGCGCGCCTCGGCGCGCTGCGCAATCTCCCGCCGTTTCTCAAGCTCGTCTGGCAGACTAGCCCCGCGCTGACGCTCGGCCAGGGCGAGCTGCGCATTCTGCGTGCGTTGCTGCCCGTCAGCGCTCAAGGACGGCACCGCCAAAGCGCAGGGGCACGCATCGGAGCTGGTGCAGCAGAAAGGGCGCAATGCGGAGTTGTTTGAATTGCAGGCGGCGGGGTATAGATAGCAATAGCAGCGGACCTTGCGCCTGCGCTTGACGGCTTCGCCGGCCACGCTTAGCATTCCTTACTCCAAGTAAGGAGAACATGGCTACCAGCACTCTGACATCCAAGGGGCAGATAACGATCCCGCAATCGGTCAGGGAAGCGCTCGGCTTGCAGGCCGGCGACAAGGTCGACTTTGTCAGGGAGGAGCCTGGGACGTACAAGGTCGTGGCCCTGCGCAAGGACGCCAAGGCGTTGCGCGGACGATTCGCCGGCCGAGTCGGCCGGCCGATATCGATCGAGCAAATGGCGGATGCGGTAGCCACCGAGGTAGCGCAGCGAGCGCGGCGCAAGCCAGCCAAGCGAATCAAGCGCGGATGATCGGCCTTGACTCGAACGTACTTGTACGCTACCTGACGCAAGACGACCCAGTTCAATCCGCGCGTGCGACTCGGCTCATCGAGCGGCAGCTGAGCGAGAAAGCGCCGGGTTTCATAAGTCTGATCGTGCTGGTTGAGCTGTGGTGGGTTTTGAAGCGTCTCTATCGCGCCACCGGCGCCGAACTCAGGCAAACCGTCCAGGACTTGCTCGATACCCGCCAGTTCGTACTTGAGCAGCGCGGAGCGGTGATTCAGGCCGTTAAGAGACTCGATGCCGCCGGTGACATTGCGGATTCTTTGATCGTGGAATTGGCGCGAGCCGCCGGTTGCGAACGCGTGGTTACCTTCGACAAGGATGCGGGCAGGGTTGGAATGGAGTTGTTGAAGTAGATGGAGCACGGGCTGCGCAGATTGCGCGCCGACGCGGCGCATGCGATGCAGCATCGCCTGCTACTGATCGCCGGCACACTGCACTTATGGCTTCGCGGTCGGCGCGCCTCCGAGCGGCAGCGGCTTCAGCGACCGCAGGT
>CAZKNV010000125.1:0-6029 GCA_964554145.1 uncultured Burkholderiaceae bacterium | reverse complement strand
CGATCGTCGTCTTCATGCTGATGGGATATTCGCCGGTGCTGTCGGTGTTCTGGGCAACGATGGTGGCATTAGCCACCAGCCTTCTGCGGCGTGATACCTCGCTCATTCCGTATGACCTGCTGCTGGGTCGCGTTCCGTTCCCGCGTGGCGTCTACGAATCCGGTTTGACCAAGGCGTTAGCCGGCGGATCAACCGGCGTGGTCAACGTCGCGGCTACCTGTGCCGGCGCCGGCATCATTGTCGGTGTCGTGACGCTGACCGGTCTGGGGCTTAAGTTCAGCAGCATCGTGATTTCGTATGCCGGCGGCTCGCTGCTGTTGACCGCAATTTTCACCGGGCTGGTGGTGTGGATCGTCGGCCTGGCGGTGCCGGTCACTGCGTCCTACATCATCTGTGCGGTGATCGCCGCGCCGGCGCTGATCAAACTCGGCGTGCCGGATTTCGCGGCGCACATGTTTATCTTTTACTACGCGGTGCTGTCGGAAGTCTCGCCGCCGACGGCGCTGTCACCGTTCGCCGCAGCGGCGATCACCGGCGGCGATCCGTACAAGACCACGCTGCAATGCTGGAAGTACACGGTGCCCGCGTTCCTGCTGCCGTTCATGTTCGTGCTCGAACCTTCGGGCCAGGGACTGCTGCTGATGGGCTCGATGAAGAATCTGGCCACTGCAGACTGGACTTCGATTGCGTGGGTGACGTTCTGTGCCGCGGTGGGCATTGCGGCGATCGCCACCGGCTTTCAGGGATGGGCATTAAAGCGCTTGAATATCGTCGAGCGTTGCCTGCTGATCGCTGCCGGCTTCGCGCTGGTGTTGCCGGGCACGACCTTCGATTTGATCGGCTTCGGCTGCGTTACCGCGGCGATGGCGATGCAACTGCTGCGCCGCGAACGGCGCCCGGCGGCGCCCGCGTAGATCGATCTCGCCTTACTTGCCCACCAGCGCCCACCAGCGCTCGAACTCATCGCGCCTCGGCAGGCCAGCGCGACCGCCAAAGCGCGTGCACTTCAACGCGGCAACCGCGGTTGCGAACTCGATCGCCGATGGCAGGTCCCTGCGTTCCGCCAGGGCAAGCGCGAGTGCGCCGTGCCAGGTGTCGCCCGCTGCCAGCGTATCGACTGCCTTTACTTGCAGCGATGGCGCGCTATGGTGGCGCTCGCCATCGAACCACATCACGCCCGCTGCGCCGAGCGTGACACCGCATACGACATTGCGGCCACCGAACAGACGCGGCAAAGCGCTCGACGGCTCGCCCAATTCGAAGCTCGCCAGCATCGTCTGCGAAAAAAAAGGATGCGTCGCCAACAGCGCGGTTGCGCGAACCTGGGACGGATCACCGGCATCGCCGTCGAACACGCTTGGCTTTGCCGCCACTGCAGCCGCATCGAACAGCCGTTGTGCGCCCGCCGGCCAGCGCGTATCGGCAAGCACTGCGTCGCTTTCAGCCACGCGTTCGACAGGAAGCCACGTTGCATCGGACGGATAGCCCTGTGGCTGCGACGACACGACGAGCCGCTCGCCGTGCGCATCGATCAGGATTGTCGCAATCTTGGTTCGATAGCCGCTGAGCCGGCGCAGCGCCGACACGTCGACGCCCTCATGTTCGAGCAGCGCGATCACCTGCGCGCCGGTTTCATCGTCGCCCACGCGACCCCAGTAAATCGCCTTGCCGCCGAGCCGCTGTACAGCTACCGCCGCATTCGCGCCCATGCCACCGCCGGTCTCCGCGAAATCGTTGGCCGCGATCTTGGCCGACGGCAATTTCACTTCATCGACCAGAAAAATATGATCGATCGTGGCAGAGCCGCCGACGCAGATGACGCAGGGTGGGTTGGTGTTGGGCAAAATGTGAGATGCCGGAACGTTTCATGCTGAGCGTATACGATGTGTATGAGCGAAATGACTAGCACGAGTCCATCACTCTCGATCGACATCGTTTCCGATGTCGTTTGCCCCTGGTGCTACATCGGAAAGCGCCGGCTCGAGGCCGCGCTCGCGCGGCGCGCCAACGAAGAGCCGCAGCCGGCAGTGCGCTGGCTTGCATTCCAGTTGAATCCGGACATACCTGCCGGCGGAGTGGACCGCCGCAGCTATCTCGAACGAAAGTTCGGCGGCCCCGATCGTGCAAGTCAGATTTATGCGCGGATCAACGCCGCGGGCGAAGAGGTCGGAATCGCATTCGATTTCGAGCGCATTGCGCGTCAGCCGAACACGTTTGACGCGCATCGATTGCTCGCCTGGGCCCAGGATCTCGATCCGAATGGGTCCGACCCACTGGTCGAGCGACTGTTTCGCGCGTACTTCGTCGATGGCATCGACATCGGCAACATCGACGCCCTCGCAACGCTGGCGGGCGACGCGGGCTTTGACACGAACGCAGCGAAGGCATGGCTGATGTCCGGCAGCGGCCGTGCGGAAGTAGAAGCCGAGGAGCGGCGAGCGCGAGATCTCGGCGTTTCCGGTGTTCCATTTTTTGTTTTCAATCGGAAACTGGCCGTCTCCGGCGCGCAGCCGCCGGAAGTTTTACTGGACGCGATCGAGCAGGCCGAAATGACGGTGAGTTAGAGACGGGGGTTTCGGCTTGCGCAATAACGTCGCTCGATTATCCGGTCGGACTCGTTAAGCTTCGGCGTCGGCCTGATAGCAATTCACTTTTTGAAATGAATTTCACATTCGCAGCGCCGTCGCTGCGGCGTCTGCTCGCGCACGCACTGTTGCCGGTGCGGCTTGCGCCCGACGACTTGCTGCGCGACGCCACTTATCGCCGCTTGTGGACATCGATCCTGATCAGCTCGTTCGGGGGTCAGGTGACGATGCTTGCATTGCCGCTGACGGCGGCGGTGCTGTTGCACGCGTCGCCGACGCAGATGGGATTGCTGACGGCGATGGAAGTGGTGCCGTTCGTTTTATTTTCGCTGCCGTCGGGCGTGTGGCTTGACCGCGTGCGCAAGCTGCCTGTTTACATCGTCGGCGATCGCTGCTGGCGTTGATCGTCGCCAGCGTGCCGCTCGCATGGTGGTTGGGGTGGCTCTCGATGAGCTGGCTTTATATCGTCGGCTTCGCAATCGGCACCGTGTACACGATTGCCGGCAGCGCGGCGCAGATCGTGCTGACGCAGGTCGTCGATCGCGAGCGGCTGGTCGAAGCGCATGCGAAAAATGCGCTGGCATCGTCGTCGGCCGAAGTAGCGGGGCCGGGCGCTGCCGGTGTGTTGATCAAGCTGGTCGGTGCGCCGATGGCACTGTTGGCTGATGCGGTGCTACTCGCAGTCTCCGCCGTGATTCTGCGTGGAATCAAGGTGGAGGAAGGTGCGCAGCTCGCGGTGGCGCGCTTCTGGCCCGCGATGCGCACCGGTCTTGTCTTCGTTACGCGCCATCGGTTGCTGATCACGATGGCGCTGATCGTCGGCGGTTGGCAACTGTGTCATCACGCAGCGCTGGTGGTGCAGATTCTGTTCGCCACGCGCGTTCTCGGTTTGTCCGAAGGCGCGGTGGGATTGTGCTTTGTTGGCCTTGGCATCGGCACGATTGCAGCTAGCACGGTCGGCAATCGGATCTCGCGCCGGCTCGGCCCCGGCCCGACCCTGGTGCTCGGCGTTGCAGTGTGCGGCGTCGGCTGGCTGCTCGGTGCCGTGGCCCCGGTGTCGTCGTTCGGCGTCGCGTTGTTTGCTGCGATGCTGATGGTGTTCGGTGTCGGCGCGATTTTGATCTTCATTACCTTCCTGGCGCTGAGGCAAGCGGTGACGCCGGCGCCGTTGCTTGGCCGCATGACGAGCACCATGCGCTGGCTCATCTTGATACCGGCCGGACCCGGCGCGCTGCTCGGCGGATACCTTGGCGAGCACTTCGGATTGCGCTCGGCGCTGACGTTCGCAGGAGTTGCTGCACTGTTGCTGGCGACGATCGCATGGCGGCAATCGGTGATTCGTACGACGCGCGTGTTGCCGAGCATCGAAGACGTCGAAGACGACGACACGGCGCACGCTTCGGCGTAATCAGCGCTCAGCTAGCGCCTCGAGCGGAGCGCGCCTCACTCTTCGACCAGCTTCTTCTTTCGCCAGACGTCGATGAACGCCTTGAACTTGTCACGCACCGATACTTGTTCATCGGACAGTACGTCCAGAAAGTCCGCCAGGCGTCGCGATTTGACGATCGTATAGAACGTCAGGAAGGCAATCGGAGCGAATACGGTGAGGAAGAAAAGTATCTTTTCGATCAGCGGAATCTCGGTCGCGGCAATCAGATTCATGCCGATGAAGCCGGTCGTAACAGTGCCGACCAGGCCGAATGTGGTAACGACCGTCAGGCGCAGCACGGTGTTGGTCTGGCGACGCGTGCTGTCGGTCTCCAGATATTGGTCCATGCTGTAAATGCGGTCCTTCACTTCGGTGTACAAATCGTCAAGCTTCAGATGCTTGACGGTGAGATCGGAGAGTGAACGCGCCTGCGCCTGTTCCGAAATTTCATGAAACCAGTAGCGGTGTGTAAAGCGCAGGAAGATCTCGAAGGTCTGCCGAATCGTGCGCTTGAAGCGCTTGACCGAATCTGCCACGCCGATATCGAGCCGTTTCAGCGCTTCGGCCAGGCGGTCGGAAAACATCAGCAAAGCCGCGCGCTGAAAGTGCGCTATCAAGAACAGCAAGAAATGCTGATGCCGGAACTGTGCGAGCACGCCGCTTTCCGGATGCAGAAAATATTTTGATTGCGCATCGCCGATCACGATCAGCGCCTGGCCGCTGGCCAGATACCGTGTATTCGGCGACGGCCCGACATCGCACCAGTAGCGGTCGTAGCAGTAACGTTGTTCGAAGTCGGCCACGTGGCGCTCGGAGTACGGCAGCGTTTCCGCATCACCTGCGCCGGTCACCAGCCCAAGTCGAATGAAGTCGTTGCGCGATAGCGCGCGCGGCTCGTCGACCGCAACCAGACCCATCACCGGCATCCGGTAGAACTCGATCTGCCGATAGCGAATCGCGGCTTGCCTGTCGGCATGGTCAATCCCGAGCGGCTGCATCAAGTACGACCAATGCGAGCTGATGCGTGGCGCGCGATGCTTGGCCACGAACGACAAAAATTTGTCGCGATCGCCCGAGTCGGACGCGGCAAGGACAGTGCCGTCAGCAGCGAGCCACTCAAGACTGTGGAGACAGTGAAGACCATCGCCTGCCTCATCCCAGCCGGCGGGATACGCGCGCCCGAAGCGATAAAGGAGCTCCTGTACCAGCGCCAGTGTCAAATCATCGCCATGGACTTCGACATTCAGCAGCACGATATCGTTGTCGTAGAAAAAATAAAGATCGACGTGCGCAATCGACAACGTGATCGGGTCCGCGCCGGTGCGCGTCACCATGCGCACCTTGGAAATGTCGTGCCGCCGAAAGACGCGCATCGGCGAACTGCCAGGATCCTTGTTTCTCTCTGCGCTTTCCTTCTCGGTGCGGCTTTCGCCGTACAAAAACCTTTGCACGTAGGGCAAAAACGTGACGAACTCGCTGTAGTGTCGCAACTGAAATTGCTTGCCGTCCGGCGTGAACTCATCGCGCAGTTCCCGCCACGGGTTATCCGCGCTCTCCTGCTCGAGCAGCTGCCAATGCGTCTGGATCTGCGTGCCGGGGCGGATCGGCATCAATTGCAGCGGCCACAGCAGGATTTGCCGAAAGTGGCGTACGAGGGTTGCCGAACCGTTAGCCGACGCGGCGCTCGCTGCCTCGCTGCCAGCCGCTGTAGTCACGCGCGCCGCCCGCGAATGTGCTCACTGACGCGATCGGCAAACGCCTGGGCAAGCGTCGTGTCGATCATGTTGTCGGCGCGGATTCACTTGAATGAGATCGCGGCGAGTGTAGTCCGGCATCGGCGATGACTTAGACTTTCGCCCCCGAAAGCCCGGATAGCCGAACTAGCGTGGCCGACTCCACCGCCTTGCAAGACGACCTCGCCCGCGTCGCTTTTGGCGATCGCGCAGCCTTTGCTCGCGTCTATCAGGCGACCAGCGCGCATCTGTTCGGCGTTGCGCTTCGTATATTGAATCGAC
>CAZKNV010000124.1:0-6031 GCA_964554145.1 uncultured Burkholderiaceae bacterium | reverse complement strand
CAAGGTTCGACTCGGTTCCTCCGCTCGAATCCGGAATCCAGCGGGCGAAACCTGAGCGCCAGGAGGAGAAGCGCAGCCGCCGCCGGTATCCAGTAGAGATCGGTCGACACGGGCTTGCGGGAGGAAAAGCGGACATCGCGCATGGCCTCACTGATGGAGGAGGGTTTCGACAGGCGCGCATACTCGAATCCCACCTGTTGTGCGATCGCCTTCAAATATGGTTCGCGCAGCGCGGACAGATGTTCACGGTTCGGGCTCGCCTTTGCCTCTGCCTGCTCGCCAAGCCGCTGGATTACCTCCTCGGCGCTCCAGTATCCCAACGAATTGCCGTAGCGGTCGGTCTTGGGAATGGGCCGGGGCGTATCGCCACCGACACCGATCAGCCAGCCGCGAATCTCCCCGGGCTTCACGTCGTTGAAGATCGGCTGCACCGACGGACGCAGCGGCGGCGCCTCCTGTCCGTCGGTCAGGAAAACGACATTCGCGCTCTCCCCGATCTCCCTTGCACCGCGTATTGCCCAGGACACACCCTTGGCGATTTCGCTCGCGTTGCGCCAGCGCATGCGGCCGTCGATGTAGTTCAGCGATACCAGCAGATCGTTGTAGTTGCCGCAGACTTCGATCGGTGCAAGCAGCAGCAGTGTCCGATAGTCCGCAAAGACGCCGAGGCCGACGCGCGAACCACAGGGCAGATCGCGTATCGCGCGTCGTACGGTCTGGCGCGCGAAAGCCAGGCGGCTGATCGGCTTGCCGTCCAGTTCGTAGTCTTCGACATTCATGCTCTGCGTTATGTCGATGAAGACCAGCCACGTATAGGTATCGCGCGGCCACTGAAATTTCGGAAGGAACAGCGCCAGTAACAATAGCAGCAGCACAACAACCAGCGCCCGGGAATCCTTGTCGAACACTCCCTGAAGCAGGGCTTTCGCGTTCATGGCAATTCGACGCCGAATCCCTGCACGCGCGGCGCCACGCGCCGTTCCCATTCCGGCACGTTGTTGTCTTCGTCGGCCTGTTCCTCCACCTCCGGCGCCAGCCACAGCGCGCGTTCCAGGTTGTACCTCGCGTCCCAGTCCGAAGGGTTGTCGCGCAGCAGATCGCGATAGTTTTGCTTGGCCAGTTCGATGAGAGGCAGCAAATTGCCCGTGCCATCGGCGCCGTTCTTCAACGCCTCGCGCATATGCAGATTGCCGAGGTTGAAGAGCGCGGCCAGTCTGATGTCCGCGCGGTCACCCCGGATCAGTGCCTTGTAGGCTTTCGCGGCATCCTCGAAATTTCCCGCCATGGACAAAGCATTCGCGTGCGCAAACCGCGCTTCCGGAACGGCGGTATCGAGACCCGTCGTGCTCGCGCTCGCAATGGCCTCGTTGACCCGATCGGCATGCTCGAGACGCCAGCCATTGTATGCGGTAAGGAGCGCCAAGCCGAGCGCGGTCACTCCGAACAGCAAATGGACGCGGCGGCGTGTCATGCCCAGCTCCGCAGTTGCACCGCGCGGTGAGCCAGTAGCATCAGGCAACACAATGCAGCGGCCGCCAGGCAATAGCGGCTGTAGTCCTCGCGCGGAACTTGTTCCAGGAAGTCGAGCGGAAAATTCTGTTGCTTGCCTACATCCGCCACGGCCTTCGCGATATCCTCCGGCGTCTCCGCCTGGTACGCGCGGTAGGGCGTGCGCAGGGACTGGAAGAAACGATGCAGCGCGATCTCCGGCGTGACAGCGCTCTTGCCATCCGGGGCGCTGAAATCCGCGCCATTGACCGAACGCAGGTAAAGCCAGTTCAACGCAATGCGGTTCTTCGTCATGCCCGCCTGGATCTGGCGGCGCGTGGCCGTATCCAGTTTTGCACCGCCGTCGGATACCAGCAGGATGATGCGGCTGCCGGTATAAGCGCGCTCGCCGAACTCGTCGATCGCGGCAAGCAGCGCGGTGCCTATGTCGGTATTCGGAATTCCCCGCCCGATGGCCGCTGCCGCGATTCCCGCCTGCACGATTTCATCGTGCTGGGTGAAAGGCACGACATGAATCGGACTGGCGCTGAAGAACATCAGCGCAAACCGGTCATCCGGGCGCTCGGCGACAAACTTCGACAGCAGCGCGCGGGCGACTTTGGCTTTCTGCTCGCCTCGGGACCAGGCTTGCGCTCGCACGAGCAGCGGATCGAGCTTGCGCCAGTCGCTGGTCAACATGTTTTCATCCATGCTGCTGCTGCGATCCATGAGCACGAGGAACTCGGCGCCGCGACCGCTGCGCATGACCTGCGTCTCCGACCGGCCCGGTCCGGCCAACGCCAGCACGGTACCAAGGATGGCGAGCACCGCAAAAGCGCGCCACAGGAAACCGAGGATGCGACCCGCCCGATCCGCCGGCAGCCAGCCCAGGTGCGAGAACATCAGCGTATCGCGACGGCGGGGCAGCAGCGGCAACACCGCCAGCGGCAACAAGACCAAGGCCCAGGGTTGAGCGAGATCGAGGCCGGTGCTCATCGTTCGTGCCGTTTCTCGATCCTGCGCAATTCGGAGCAAAGATTGCGCACCGAAAGCGGTTGGGCCGGCAGTCCCGCGCCGAAGAACCGTTCGCCGGACTGGGTGAAAAACTGTTCGATCTTGCCGCGCAGCGGTAACAGATGCGGAGCTTGTTGGAACAGATCGGACAGCGTCGAGGTTTGCATGGCCTGTCCCGCGGTCCGGTCGAACGCACGGTGCAGGGCGTGCCACGCTTGCGGCGCCGAGTCCTCGACGCGCCGCATCTCGCGCAGCGCACGCGCAAAAGGTCGAGTCGAGGCCGTGCGCCATTCACGCCACAGAAACCATGCAAGCCAGAGAGTCAATGTGATCGCCAACGCGCCAGTCCAAAACGCTATCCGCCGGCGCATCGGCTCGGTCGCGACGACCGGCGCGGGGTGATCGGGCCTGAGGTCCGCCAAGCCGCCTTTGCCGAATGGCGCGCTAGGGGAAAGCGCGGCGACGCTGATCGGCCATTCGCCGACCCGCAATGGGATCCCTGCGTTTTTGGGCTGAAGCTCCCACGCCGGCACGTTCACGAGCGTCAACACCTGCGGCGCATTGATCACCTGATAATCCGCCACCAGCCAGCGTCGCCCGTCGTCGCTCGATTCAATCCGCAGCGTGCGCCGCTCCAGCCAGACACCGACCCGCTCGGCCGGCGGCAGGGCAGCGGGTTCGAACGCATGACCTTCGAGTTGCAGCAGAATCCGTTGCGTCACGATGTCGCCGACGACGTAGCCGAAAGGCCGCGGCTGTTCGACGATGGCGTTCGGCGCAGGCGCTGCAGGCTTGATGGCGGCTTCGGCTAACGGCGTGAGATCAGCCGGTTCCTGAGCATCCGATAGCCCGGCCAGAACGGTGAATGCAACGACCGCACAAGCGGTGCGCAATCGCCCGCGCATCGCGCGCCTCATGCCGCCGCCTCGAAGAAATAATGCGACATCGCCTGGCCGTCGAATGCGCCATTCACGTAGAACGGGCGGATCGCGCGCGCAGCGAACAATTGATCGAGCTTCGCCCGTCGTTGCGCCACGGCTGCACGCCACTGATCGCGCAGCTTGGGTCGCAGCCACAGCGTGCGGCGCGCGCCCGATTCGGCATCGCGCAAGGCGGCGAGCGCATCGTGCGCCGGAGGCTCAGTCTCGGCGGGGTCCCACACGATCATCGGCACCAGATAGGCATGCGCAAAAAAATCCAGCGCAGGCCCCAGCCTTTCGAGAGGCCAGTGAAAGTCGGACACCAGAAAAATCAGGCCCCGGCGTCCGGCGAAATGCATTGCCGCCGCCTGGAGTCCATCCATGCCGCCGGCGGTCGTCTCGCATCGCCTCAGCATGCCGGCCATGACGCTGCCCACCGCGCGACCGACCAGGGCCGGTGTGAACAAGTCATCCCGTTCCGCGGCGTCGAACGCGCGCATGCCCAATGCATCGCCCACGCGAAACGCGCTTTGTCCGAGCGCTTCGACGAAGTCCGCCGCCACTTCCAGTTTGGTCCTGCGCGAGCCGAAGCTCATCGACGCCGAAACATCGACAATCACATGCACCGGCACGCCGGCACGCTGCCGATTCACGCGCACCAGCCAATCGCCGCCGAGGTTACGCAGGCTCGCGCGCAAATCCAGCCGGCGCGGGTCCGGACGGTCGTAAAGGCTCATGTGCGAGACGAATTCCTGGCCGGCACCGAGACTCGATCCGGGATGCGAACCGGGGCGCGGGCTGCCGACCCGATACGGCAACCGGTAGTGGAACCCCTGCACGGCACTCATCGCTAGCGCGGCGTCGGCACTTTTTCGAGGATCTGCGCCACCAGATCATCGGCAATCTGCGAGCGGCGCAACTCGTAAACCGGCGTGAAGAAAATCCGGTGGCGCAACGCCGGCGCGACGATGTCGCGGATGTCGTCGGGCATCACATGATTGCGGCCGGCCAGCCAGGCGACGACTCTTGCCGCCCGCATCAGCGCCATCATGCCGCGCGGACTGGCGCCGGCCAATATCAGCTTCTCCATGTCCACCCCGTCGAGGCGCACGCCGAAACGCTGCGGCGACTGGCTGGCGTCCCACAAGTCCATCACGTAACGCTCGAGCGCTTCGCTGGTCTCGACGCTGCGCTGGATCGCGGCCGCAACGCCGTTCAGTTCCTGCCATGCGAGGATGCCGGGAGAAACCCGTTCGAGCAGATCATCGACGTCGTGAAAGCCAGGATCGAACACCAGTGCGCGACGAACGCCAACGTCAGTCGGCGTGCCCATGCGCAATTCGAACATGAATCGATCGCGCGCAGCGGAGGCCAGTTCGAACGTTTCCTCCTTTTCGATGCGATTGCGGTCGGCGTAAACCGTCATGTGCGGGAAGCGATACTCCTTGTTGAACGCGAATACGCTTCGCTCGGCCATGGCGCGCAGCAACAGCGATTGCACCTGCGGGCGCGCACGATTGATCTCGTTGAAAAAGAAGGTGGTGAGCCTCTCGCCATGGCGCAGCAGCGGTCCGGGTTCGATGCGCGGTTTACCTTCGGCATCGACATAGGTGTGATAGATCAGATCGGCGGGCATGAGATCGACCGTGCCTTCGACGCGCTCGAAGTCTCCGCCCACGGCCCGCGCAAAGGCGCGCAGCAGCGTCGTCTTTCCCACGCCGACGTCGCCTTCGAGTAGCACATGCCCGCGTGCAAACAACGCCACATTGACCAGTCGCACCGTATCGTGCTGGCCGACGATCGCCTTGCGCACCTCCTCCTCCACGCTCAGCGCGCGCTGCCGCCAATCCTGCAGGAGCTCTTCAGCGATCATTTCTCCTCCTCCCAATTGCAGCGAACCGCCAGGTCACTCGAAGTCAGCTTCCCTGCACGAACGTGGCAGGATAACTCATCTGGTCAATGTCTCTTGATTGGGAAGTCATGTTGCTGCATCGCCGAAGTATCTGAGACGGATCACTACCGGGGCGAGGCGATGTTTATGATCTCCGGCCGGAATGTCAGTCGGCGCAAGCAATTCAAGGCACAGAATCTTTGATGCCGTGAGACGGAAAGCCGGAAAACCTTAGCGAGATGAATGAATAAGAAGTGGAACGCGGACGTCAATGCATTTATACGTGCCTGAGCTAGCCGCGATTTCCCACCCGTTCAGGTTCGCAATTCCGGAAGCTTCTCTTCCTTCGGAACGAAGCGCAGCGCCACACCGTTGTTGCAGTAGCGCAGCCCGGTGGGTTTGGGACCATCGTCGAAGACATGGCCTTGATGCCCGCCACAGCGCACGCAGTGATATTCGGTGCGTGCCACAAAAAGCTTCCTATCCTTTTTTGTACCGAGCGCGCCCGGCAAGGAATCGAAGAAACTCGGCCACCCCGTGCCACTATCGAACTTCGTCTTGCTGCTGAATAGCGGCAGGTAGCAGGCGGCGCAAACATAAGTGCCTGTGCGCTTCTCCATGTTCAACGGGCTGGTTCCCGCGCGCTCGGTGTGTTCTTCGAAAAGAACGCTATAACTCATGGCGGGAAGCAGGGTTTTCCATTCGGATTTGGGTTTGG
>CAZKNV010000123.1:0-6156 GCA_964554145.1 uncultured Burkholderiaceae bacterium | reverse complement strand
CGAGCCGCTAAAGGCGCACGGTTTAATGAAGGACAAGGCGCAGATCCTGGCGCGAGTCGACGAGCTGCTGCAACAGGTGCGGCTGGCACCGGCCGACAAGGAAAAGTATCCGCATCAGTTTTCGGGCGGGCAGCGTCAGCGCTTGTCGATCGCGCGCGCGCTTGCTACGAAGCCGGAGTTTCTCGTGTGCGACGAGCCGACCTCTGCGCTCGATGTATCGGTGCAGGCGCAGGTGCTGAATCTGATGAAGGAACTGCAGCGCGAGATGGGGCTGACGTATCTGTTCATCTCGCACAACCTCGCCGTGGTGCATCACATTTCCGATCGGGTCGGTGTGATGTACCTCGGCAAGATCGTCGAGCTTGCAACGCGCACAACGTTGTTCAGGACGCCGCGCCATCCGTATACGCGCATGCTGCTCGACGCGATTCCCGACCTCGAAATGAGCGGACGCGCGCGCCGGCCGGTCGCGGGCGAAGTCCCGAATCCGCTCAATCCGCCTCCAGGTTGCACGTTTCATCCGCGCTGCCCGCACGCGAACGAGCGGTGCCGCATTGAGGTGCCGATCCTCAAACTGTATCGGCACTCAGGCGGCGAGACGCAGGCTGCCTGCCACGGCGTCGAAGAAAACAGAATCTAACTGCAGCCGCTTAGCGGCAGTTGCAACGCCTGCAACACTCCAGTGTCGTCTTCAACGAACGCTACCAATGCCAGATCGCGCGCCGGCTTCGCGGGCACGCTCAATGAAACCACACCGTGCCGAGCGGTAATGGCCCGGACCATGCGCGCGTGACACGATCGTTTGCCAGTGTCTCTCCACGATTTTCGCCCGCCGTCACCTTGGTCGAAATACCGTTTTGCACCAGCGCAACGAACAGGCGGGGGTTCTTGGCGGCATTCGGTGCGGCAAGCTCCGCGTGTGCGCGCACGTCGACTTTGCCGCCCTGTGTCTCCACCTTGTCGAGTGTGATCGTTGCCGCGGCGGGGCGCTGATTGACCGCGCGCAACTGTGCGTCGAATGCGGCCGACTGCGACCAATTCGTTTCGCGACCCTGCACGAAAACGCCGGGCGTGTAGCGAGTGTTGTTGCGGTTAAGCGCGGCAAGCTGCGACTGCCGATCGTTGAACTCGCGTTTGGCGAACGGATCTTTCCAGCCGATGTAATCCCAGTAGCCCACATGCAGCGCCAGCGGCACAGCGCGGCTCGAGTCGATGCGCGACGGCAGCTGCGACAGCCAGCGATCGGCCGGCGGACAGCTCGAACAGCCTTGCGACGTGTAAAGCTCGACCAGCGCAACAGTGGTTTTAGGGCTGGTAGCTTGGCAAGTGGCGGCGTGAGCGACAGGCATGGCGGCAAGGGCGGCTACGGCAATCAGGTGGCGCATCGAAGTGTCCTGCGTTGAGGTCTCCTTGGAGCACCTTGGTCGCGGCGCGGCTGACTTTATTACGCCCGCCACGCAATAACATCTCTGAGATTCAGAGTTGCCAGGCGGTAGCATCGAGCTTTGCCGATGACAGAGCAGCCATGCGATCGAACAAATTGTTATTCAGCGCGTTCTTCACCCTGGTGGCGGCAACGCTCGCGCTGCCTGCCGCATCTCAAACCGCGCAGACCCGCGAACATCCGGTTTGCATCGTCACGGTCACTCCAGGTCTTGCAAACCCCTGGTCACTCGCGTTCTTGCCGGACGGCCGCATGCTTGTTACCGAGCGTGCGGGGCGTTTGCGCGTGATTGCAAAGGACGGAACGCTCGATGCCAAGCCGGTTGAAGGGCTGCCGCGCGTCGATGCACAGGGGCAGGGCGGCTTGCTCGAAGTCGCGCTGCATCCGAAGTACGCGGACAACGGCTGGATCTACCTGACTTACGCGCAGCGCGATGAAACGGGCGCCAACGGCACCGAGGTTGCGCGCGGAAAACTCGCCGGCGGGCCGGGCGGCTACCGGTTGCAGCAAGTAGAAACGCTGTTTCGCATGCAGCCGAAGTCGAGTGCCGGGCAACATTTCGGCTCGCGCATCGTGTTCGATCGCGATGGCCTGATGTACGTCACGCTCGGCGATCGCGGCGAGATGAAGCGCGCGCAGGATCTCGGCGACCACGCCGGCAAGATTCTGCGGTTGACTGATGCCGGCAAGCCGGCGCCGGGCAATCCGTTTGCGAAAAACTCAAACGCGCGCCCCGAGATCTACTCGCTCGGTAATCGCAGCGTGCAGGGCGCAGCGTTGCATCCGACCACCGGCGTGCTATGGGCGACCGAGCACGGTCCGCAAGGCGGCGACGAATTGAACGTGATCAAGGCTGGTGTCAACTACGGCTGGCCGGTGATTACCTACGGCGTCAACTACGGCATCGGCACCAAGATCGGCGAAGGCACGGCAAAGGAAGGCCTTGCGCAACCGCTGAAGCAGTGGACGCCGTCGCCCGCGTTATCGGGCATGGCGTTTTATACCGGCGCCAAGTTTCCGAAGTGGCGCGGCGATTTATTGCTGGGTGCGTTGCGCGGGCAATCGCTGATTCGGGTGCGGCTCGACGGCGAAAAAGTGGTCGAGGATGAATTCATGCTGCGCGGCCAGTTGCCGCGCATTCGCGACGTGCGCATCGGGCCCGACGGCTTCGTTTATCTGCTCAGCGATCAGTCCGACGGCGCGTTGTTGCGGCTGGAGCCCGTGCAATAGGTTCGCGCACCGCGCTGCCATCCAATTCGGCTTGCCGCCCGTACTCCCTGTCACAAGCTGTTTCCAAGGGAGAAGTACGTCATGAAAAATTCGATCAAGACTGCGTTACTCACGGCCCCGTTTGTCATGCTCGGCTGCTCATCGATGCCGATGCTGTCGAGCGCCCCGGATGTGCCCGCGCCGATTGCAGTGCCATCGGGCAACAAGGTATCGATGCGCACGGTCGGTGTTGGCGAACTGACCTACGAATGCCGCGAGAAGCAGGGCGCAGCCGGCACGTACGAGTGGACGTTTGTGGCACCGACCGCAACGCTGTGGGACCAGGGCCGCACCAAGGCGGTGGGCAAGTACTACGGTGGACCGACCTGGGAAGCGAACGACGGCAGCAAGGTCACCGGCAAGCAGTTAGCGATTGCGCCCGGTGAACAAGGGGCGATTCCCTTGCAACTGGTGCAAGCTGCACCGGCGATGGGCAGCGGCGCGATGCAGGGTGTCACCTATATTCAGCGCTTGAACACGGTCGGTGGCGTGGCGCCGAAGGAGCCATGTGCCGCATCGAGCACGGGACAGCGCAGGCAGGTCAAGTACGAAGCGGATTACGTGTTTTACAAGCAATAGCCGTTTTCACTCGGTCAGCGCAAGCAGCGCAAACGACGCCAGCCAATGCGTGCCGACATAGTCGCCGTGGCTGGCGGCGTGCAGCGACGCTGCCAGATGCGCTTCGATCGCCGTTTCGACACTTGTCTTTAAATTTCGATCGAGTTCGGGCAGCAACTGGCGCCAGCACCATGCGCGCGACAGGTTCAGTCCGTGCAGGTGAACGATCTTCGGATCGCTGGCATCGCTGACGGCGACCGGTTGCAACCACGCCGCCAGAGCGTCCTGCGAAGGCTGAAACTGTGTCCACCAATCGGCGAACGAGCAGCCGTCAAGCACGTGGTGCATCAGCACCGCTTCGACCAGTCCGCTCGACAAGAAGTCATCGCCGCTCGGCTCGTAGTCGGCGGCATAGCGGCGATCGCGCCCGAACCAGCGATGAGCGCGCTCGACGATCAGGCGCTGCAGCGCGCGATGCTCGGTCGCCGCGCAGTAATCGAGCGCGAGCAGCAAAGCGAACGCCGAGTTGCCATGGACGCCGGCTCGATTCGGATACGCTGCGCGCGGCAGGAATGCGACGAAACGATCGGCGAAGGCCTGCGCCAGCGGCGCGATCGAATCGCGCCACGTCGCCGCGTAGGGCTGGCTCGCAGCGAGCAGATGCAGTTCGGCGCCAAGCTTCAGCAACCAGCCCCACCCGTATGGCCGCTCGAACGACGCACGCTGCGGTTGCTCGAGCGTCGCCAGCTCGCCGGCAATGTTGGCGGCCGTCAGGCGCACGTCGAAGTGCTGTCGCGTGGCGTCTGCCAGCGCGTGGTTCGGATGCAGATGCAGCAGTCGAGCCAGCGTCCAGTGCATGTGCACGCACGAGTGCCAGTCGTAGCTGCCGCAGAATGCCGGATGCAGTGTGCGCGGCGCTCGAAGGTCGGCATCGCTGCTCAGTACCTGGTCCAGCTTGTACGGATACTCGGTGGTGGCGTTCGCAAGTGCGATGCGGGCGAAGGCCGCAGCGAGATCGGTATCCAGCATGCAGCGAGCGTAGCGCGCCCGTAAACTCGGCCGAATTTTTCGCGTGAAGGGGAGCCATGTCGTACGTCGAAGAATCGCTGTCGGCCGGCGAGAAGGTCGAGGCGCTGTTCAAGCTGCACTGGTTCGCCTGGGTGCCGATGTGGCTGTGGGTCGTGCTGGGCCTTCCAACCTTCGGCATTACGTGGCTGGTGGCGATCTATGAGTTTCTGCGGCTCAGGAATATCGAGCAGGGAGTTACCAACAAGCGCGTGATCTTCAAGAAAGGCATCGTCAGCCGCCGCACCGACGAAATGAAGCTCGGCTCGATCGAAACGGTCGAGATCGATCAGGGCGTCTTCGGCCGAGTATTCGGCTTCGGCGACGTACGAATCACGGGCCGCGGCATCAGCGACGTGGTCTTCAAGGCGATCGACGATCCGATGGCGGTCAAGCGCCAGATCGAGAGCGTTAGCCACCCCGTTTCATAAACGCTGATGTAACTCTCTACTTCTTCGCCGGCTTGTCGCGCACACCTTTTAACAATTCTTGCGCTTCCTTCAGCCCGCGCACTGCGGCGCGCTGAACCCACAGCGCGCCCTCGCTCTTGTTGGCCGCAATGCCGTCAGCACCCGACAGTTGTGCGATGCCCAGCTGAAACGCCGCGCCCCCATTGCCCCGTTCTGCCGCTCGCCGTAACAGCGCTTCGGCGAGCGCCGGATCCTTCGGCACGCCCGGCGCGCCGCGCAGATACAGCGTGCCGAGCGACCATTGGGCGTCGGCCAATCCCTTTTCGGCCGCCGGCTCTAGCAGCGCCTTGATGCGCACGCCCGCATTGTCGGGTGCGGGCCGTGTTCGTTCGATGATCTGCGCAAGAAAGTAACGCGCCCACGCGGCGTCGGCGTCGACGTACGGCTTGAGTACGCCTTCGGCATCGGCCAGCCCGGTGGTGCGCGCAGCTTCGGCCGATTTCTGCAGCGCCTGTTCGTTGAAACGGTGAAACGACAAACTGGCAATCGCCTGCTCGGCATCGCGCACCACACCCGGCGATATGCTGGCGGCGCGCCCGCGCTCGGATACTCCGACTTCGACCAGCATCGTCGAGTCGGTCGGATGCACGCATGAGATGCCGATGACAAACATCGAATTGCGCTGCTCGTTCGCCTTGGCGGCGTCCTTGCGCGGCGACTTGTCTTCGAGCTGAATTGCTTCGAGCGTGTGGCGCGCACAGCGCGTGCCGGCATGGCGCACGATCGTTTCCTCGTGCTTGCCGATCTGCCAACGCTCCGACAACCTGGCGTGCCGCGCGCGAGCGAGCTCGAGCAGCGCGCCATCGGTCTCGACCGGCTTGTCGAGGATTTCGCTCGACAGCACGAGCACGGCAGTGTGGGCATCGTTCGAAAGATGCCGCCCCATCGAGCCGCCGCGCGGAGTGCTGGTGGCGACAAACCACGCCGGCTCGGTGGGTGTCGCGATCGCGAACCCGATAAACGCCCATGGCGCGCCTAAAGCCGTCTGCGGAATCTGCGCCACGCGCTCATCGATGCGCGGCGGTTGTTCAGCGGGTAGGCGCTGTGCCTGTGCGGCGCTGCCGGCCAGCACGGCAGCGGAAAACATTAACCCGAGACGCATCGATGTCCTTTGGCGGTTTTGCCGGATCATAGTGAGCCACGCGCACGACGGTCGAACGATTAGGCCGAATAATTTGCGTGGAAAGACGTGCTGCAGACGCGGGCCGACTGGCGGCACATGACGCTCGAGGAGACGACGATGATTCGAGGGATGCATGCAATGTTCTACTCGTCACAGGCCGACGACCTGCGCGCCTTCTTCCGCGATAAGTTGGGTTTCAGTGGAAACGACGTTGGCGGCGGCTGGCT
>CAZKNV010000122.1:0-6194 GCA_964554145.1 uncultured Burkholderiaceae bacterium | reverse complement strand
CAAGATCTGCGACCGCGATGCAATCGCGCGGGCGCTCGAAAGCGGACAGCTTGCAGGCTACGCCGGTGACGTCTGGTTCCCGCAGCCGGCGCCGAAAGATCATCCATGGCGGACGATGCCGAACCATGGCATGACGCCGCATATTTCCGGGTCCAGTTTATCGGCGCAAGCGCGCTACGCCGCCGGAGTGCGCGAAATCCTGGAATGCTGGTTCAGCGGTCGTCCGATTCGCGAGGAATACTTGATCGTTCACGAAGGCAAGCTGGCGGGAGCGGGCGCGCATTCGTACAGCGCCGGCAACGCCACCGGTGGTTCGGAGGAAGCGGCGCGGTTTAAGGAAAAAGCGACTACCTAGGCGCCAGCGGAAGTACGGCTAGCTGCAGATCAGCGCTGACACGTCGGCGCTGATCTGTCGTAACTCACATTTGATCTCGCAGGCAGTGCCGGATCGGCTGGAATCGCGTCAGGAGTGGACTCTCGGCTGCAGCGGAGACTAATTCCAGGATGCTCCTCTTGAGTTGATCAGTTCGAGTGCGCCTAACGTTCAAATCGAAGGATGCATCCCGCTTCCGCTCTTTGTTTATCTAGCGAAGCAAGTAGGATGCGCGTGTACGAGCCCCTTTCTTCCGGAGTGCGTGGCAGCGATGGCAATGGTGAATGAGTTGGTATCGCATGCAGATAAGCTGTGGTACTGGCTGCATGCGCTCGAACCAAGCTTCGCCTTCCTGCTCGCGATGCCATTCATGGTTGCGGCGGCAGGCTTCCTGCGTTACTGGTTTGATCAGGCGCCATCGCGACGACGGTCGGCTCGTCCTCGCTGAAACGCCAATTGTGGGGACGGGCGCTCATCGCCCGGACTTCCAAGCGATGCCCGTCCCTATTCCTACTCGGCTAGGCTACTAGTCGCTGAATTCCGCCAACTGCTTTCGTAGTCCACGTCGGGTCCTTCGCACATAGAAAGGCCCAGCGAGTATCAACAGCAAGGGGATCGCGATGACGAAGTTGGAAACGGCCGCACCAAAGCGTTCGGCGAGCCCCATGCCGGCTCCCGAATAGCGTGTAACCAGCACAGTGACGGCAAGGGCAATAATCAGACCGAGGAGTTCAATCGCGTCGAAACGAGCTTCGGCTGCTGCACGCAGCGCGCGCGCTTGGCTGTCCGGCGCGAACTTGCGCAGTTCCGGATAGAGCAACTTGTTCCAAGCGCTAACCGTCGTCGCCATCAAGCAAGTTACTGGATGCAGGCCGTGCGATAGGGCCGATTATCGACTTGGTGTAGCTTCCTGCATGCTCCGCAGGCAGAAATTGAAATGGTCGACACACATCAGCTGTTAGCGAAGCTTGCCTAGAATCGCGCAGCTCCTGTCCACTTGGCGGTCCGTCGTGTTCCATTCGGTCAGTCTATTCATCGTTCTGTACGTCTTCTGGCTGCTGCTGTCCGGGTTTTTCACCGCGTTTCTGCTCTCGGCAGGGGCGGGCGCTGCGCTGGCCGTGGTGTGGTTCGCCCGCCGCATGGATCTGGTTGACGGCGAGGGGCACCCCATCCATCTCGGTCCAAAGGTGATGCTCTACTGGCCGTGGCTGCTGAAGGAGATAGTCAAGTCGGCGTGGGATGTAAGCAGGATCATCATGCACCCCAAGCTGCCTATCAGTCCGACCCTGGTGCGTTTCAAGCCGGGTCAGCGGACCGATGTGGGCCTGGTCATCCACGCCAACTCGATCACCCTCACTCCGGGCACCATCACCATCGAAGCGTCGTCAGGAGAATTTCTGGTGCATGGCCTCACGCGCCGTGGTGCCGAAGGCACGGTGCAGAGCGAAATGGATCGCCGTATCACGGCCTGCGAGGATAAAGCCTGATGTTTGCCGGGGCTGCCATTGCGCTGCTGGCAACGCTCGTCCTGGCCCTGGTGCGCGCTGCATTGGGACCCACGGTGTTCGATCGCGCACTGGCCGCCAACAGCATTGGAACGGTAGCCATGATCCTGCTGGCGGTAATGGGCTTCCTGAACGGGCGTCCGGAGTTCCTGGACCTCGCGATCGTTTATGGCCTGCTCAACGTCATCGGCACCATCGCGGTCCTGAAGTTTTTCCGCTACGGGGACCTCGGCGTCCCCGGCGCACCCAAGGGGCCTGCCCCAGCAGGTATTAAGCAGGGGCCTGAACCATGAGCGTGTGGATCGAAGGGCTCAGCTGGATCTGCCTTGTCGCCGGCAGTCTGTTCTGCGTCGTGGGTGCGGTGGGGCTGGTGCGCATGCCGGACTTCTACACCCGCATGCATGCGGTCAGCGTGATCGAGACGCTGGGTGCCGGGCTTATCCTGCTTGGCTTGTTGCTGCAGGCCGGCCTCACGCTTGTGGCGGTCAAGCTGCTGATCATCGGCATGCTGATCTTCTTCGCGAGCCCGACTGCCACCCACGCGCTCGCTCGCGCCGCGATGGTGCGCGGCCTGAAGCCGCTGCTTGCCGCGACGGAGGACGCGCCATCGAAGCACTGATCATCAATGTGCTGCTGCTGCTGATGGCGGCCACCGTGTGCGTGCTCGCGCGCAACCGCAACCTGTTCGCCGTGATCATTCTCAGCGGCGCCTACAGCTTCCTGATGGCCACGGTGCTGATGGCGATGGACGCGCCGGATGTGGCGATGACCGAAGCGTCGGTCGGTGCCGGCATCTCTACCGTGCTGTTTCTGAGCGCACTGTTCCTGTGCAAGAGCGAGGAGGCTCGGCCGCTGCACCGGCCCTGGCTGCCGTTGGCAGTGTCGCTGGCCGTGGGCGCGCTGCTGGTCTACGGCACGCTGGGGCTGCCGGAGTTTTCAGATCCGAACGCCCCGATTCACCAGCATGTCGCGCCGCGCTATTTGAACGACATGAAGCAAGAGGTCAACGTGCCAAACGCCGTGACCGCCGTGCTGGCCAGTTACCGCGGCTTCGACACGCTTGGCGAGGTCACAGTGATCTTCACGGCCGGTGCCGGAGTCCTCGCGCTGCTGCGGCGCCGTCGCAAGGAGCGCGAACGATGAGGTACGACCTGGTTTTACGGGTAGTGGCCAAGTTGCTGATCCCGTTTGTCCTGCTGTTCGCCTTGTACGTGCAGTTCCACGGCGACTTCGGTCCGGGAGGCGGCTTCCAGGCCGGTGTGATCCTGGCCGCGGCTGTGATTTTCTATGCGTTGATCTACGGCCTGGCCGACGCGCGCAAGGTGGTGCCCGAGCCGCTGGTGGAATCGATGATGGCTGTCGGTGTGCTCCTTTATGCCGGCGTGGGTATCGCCGGGCTGCTGCTCGGCGGTAATTACCTCGACTACTTCGTGCTCGACCGCGATCCGGTACTCGGTCAGCACCGTGGAATCTTCTGGGTCGAAGTGGGTGTGGCCGTCACGGTGTCGGGCGTGATGCTAAAGATCTTTTACATGTTCGCCGGGCGCGGCAAGGTGGATGAGTGACGGGCACCGGCTTCTTGACGACGCTGGGCGGCCACTTTACCTACTTCATCACGGTCTTCCTGATGATGGCGGGGCTGTTCATCGTCATCGCTCGCGGAAACCTTATCAAGAAGCTGGTCGGCCTGAGCATCTTCCAGACTTCGGTGTACCTGCTCTACATCGCGCCGGGCAAGCTGGTGGGCGGCACAGCACCCATCCTCAGTGACGCCTTTAGCGTCTATTCGAACCCGCTGCCCCATGTCCTGATCCTCACCGCCATCGTGGTGGGTGTGGCCACGCTCGCGCTCGGCCTGGCACTGGTCGTGCGCATCCGCGAGGCCTACGGCAGCATCGAGGAGGACGACATCCTGCAATCGGACGCTGCACCAGAAAGCCCGTCACAAGAACAATGACTCTGGCCCAGCACCTTCCTGCACTGCAGGTTGTCGTGCCGCTGCTGGCTGCGCCGCTCACGGTGCTGCTGCGCCGTCGCACGCTCGCGTTCGCCGTCGTCCTGGTGGCGAGCTGGATCGCATTCGCGATCTCGGTGCTGCTGTGGATGCAGGTCGACAGCAGCGGGACGATCTCCTACGCCATTGGTAACTGGCCGCCGCCCTGGGGCATCGAATACCGCGTCGACCGCCTCTCGGCTTTCATGCTGGTGCTGGTCTCGGGGCTGGCAGCGGTGGTGCTGCCCTACAGCCGCGCGAGTATCGAGGACGAAATACCAGCCCACCAACAGTACCTTTTCTACACCGTGTTCGCGCTGTGTCTGACGGGGCTGCTTGGCATAACGATCACCGGCGACGCTTTCAACATCTTCGTGTTCCTGGAGATCTCGTCGTTATCGACCTATGTGCTGATCGCACTGGGCCGCGACCGGCGCGCGCTGCTGGCGGCGTACCAATACCTGATCATGGGCACCATCGGTGCGACGTTCTTCGTCATCGGCGTCGGCCTGCTCTACTTGATGACCGGCAGCTTGAACCTGGCCGACATCGCACAGCGCTTGTCGGCGGTCGAGGGCACACGGCCGGTACTGGCGGCATTGGCGTTCCTGACCGTCGGCATCTCGCTCAAGCTGGCGCTGTTTCCGCTGCATCAATGGCTGCCGAACGCATACACGTACGCGCCGTCGGCGGTGACCGCATTCCTGGCGGGCTCGGCCACCAAGGTCGCGGTGTACGTGCTGCTGCGCTTCTATTTCTCGGTGTTCGGCGCGCCACAGGTTTTCGACAAAGTGCCGATGCAGGAAATGCTGCTGCTGCTTGCGCTCGCCGGCATGTTCGCCGCGTCCGCGGTGGCAATCTTCCAGACCGATCTGAAGCGGCTGTTCGCCTATTCAAGCGTGGCGCAGATCGGCTACATCATCCTCGGCCTGACCTTCGGCACCGTCACCGGCCTCACCGCAACCATCGTGCACCTGGCGAACCACGCTATCACGAAGGGAGCCGTTTTCATGCTGCTCGGCTGCGTGGCTGCTTCGCTGGGGGGTGTCAGCCTCGCGCGCATACAGGGCATGGGCAAGCGGATGCCACTGACCAGCCTTGGCCTGGTGGTTTGCGGCCTGTCGCTGATCGGTGTGCCCGGCACCGCGGGTTTCATCAGCAAGTGGGTTCTGATCCAGGCGGCGCTGGAGCAGGGACAGTGGTGGCTGGTGTTCCTGATTCTGCTGTCGTCTCTGCTTGCGGTGGTCTATGTATGGCGCTTCGTCGAAGCTGCCTACCTGCGCGAGCCGCGCCAGGACCTGCCCGATACGGCCGAGGCTCGATGGTCGATGCTGCTTCCCGCGGCGTTGCTGGTGGTCGCCACCGTTTACTTCGGCTTCGATAGCTCGCTGACCCTGGGCTCGGCGGCGCAGGCGGCCAGCATGTTGATGAGCGGGCCACAGTGATGGCCTCCGATGAGTTGATCCTGGCTGCGGTGCTCGTGCCGGCGGCCGGTGCAGCACTGATCGCTCTATGCAACCGTGCCCCGAACCTGCGCGAGGGGGTGACGCTGGTCAGCTCGGTGTTGCTGTTGCTGTGCGTCGTCTTGCTGTTGCCGGACGTTCTCGACGGTGCACGGCCGGCGATCACGTTGTTCGAGGTGCTGCCTGGGCTGAGTATCGCCTTCAAGCTCGAACCGCTGGGCATGTTGTTCGCGCTGATCGCCTCGGGCCTGTGGATCGTCAACTCGCTGTACTCGATCGGCTACATGCGAGCCAATCGCGAGCACGCGCAGACCCGCTTCTACGTCTGTTTCGCGCTCGCGCTGTCGGCCACGATGGGCATCGCGATGGCCGGCAACATGTTCACGCTGTTTCTGTTCTACGAGATGCTGACGCTGATCACTTATCCACTGGTCACGCACCACGGGACCGATGAGGCACGCCGCGGCGGACGCGTGTATCTCGCACTGCTGCTCGGAACCTCGATCATGTTCCTGCTGCCCGCACTCGTATTCACCTGGTTCATAGCCGGGACCACCGACTTCACGCCGGGCGGCATTCTCGGAGGCAAGCTGAGCGCCGCCGCTCTGGGCGGGCTGCTCGCGCTGTATATGTTCGGCCTCGGCAAGGCGGCGCTGATGCCGTTTCACCGCTGGCTGCCCGCAGCGATGGTGGCACCCACGCCGGTGTCGGCACTGCTGCACGCGGTGGCGGTGGTCAAGGCCGGCGTGTTCAGCGTGGTCAAGGTCATCATCTACATTTTCGGCATCGACACGCTGGCCCGCGCCGGCATCACCGACTGGCTGGTGGGCGTTGCCGGATTCACGATCGTCGCCGCATCG
>CAZKNV010000121.1:0-6239 GCA_964554145.1 uncultured Burkholderiaceae bacterium | reverse complement strand
GGCCGCGAACGCTTCGGCGTTGAAGTCAGCGTAACTTGCATCGCGCTCGTGGATCGTCACGTCAGCGAGCGGCCATTGAATGCCGAAGGCAGGATCGTTCCAGCGAACGCCGGCAGCGAGGGTCGCGTCCGCATAATCGCTCATCTGGTAGAAGACTTCGGTGTCGTCCTCAAGCGTCTGGAATCCGTGTCCTAGTCCGGGCGGGATGTACACGGCGCGCCGGCTCAGCGGATCCAGATCGACGGCGACATGGTCTGCGTAGGTCTGCGAGTCAGGTCTGAGATCGACAATCACATCGAACACCCGGCCGCGGATGCATCGAACGAGCTTTGCTTCGTGCGACGGCGGTCGCTGAAAATGGATGCCGCGCACCGTGCCGCGCCGCCGACTCCAGGAAACGCTCGCCTGCACCATGGGCGCGGATGCGCCGATCGCCGCAAATTCGCGCTCGCAGAACGTGCGGGCGAACAGACCGCGATGATCTTCGTGCGGTTCGATGTCTACCAGGTACACACCGGCGATTTTTGTCTCGCCGAAGATCATTGACGTGCATTCGAGGCCGGCTCCTGCGCCTGGCGCTCTGCGAGAATCTGATCGAGGGCAGCTCCAATGCACTTCGCTACCGCGGCGTTACCGCGTGGCGAATAGTGCGGATCGCCCCGCACGTAGCTTTCGTCCGGTCCGACCTCCAGCACGCAGGGCGTCGTATCCACAAACGGAATTCCGATCTCCTTCATGATGCGTTGTCCCGCGGTCTGCTCGCCGCGCATGAGCCGCAGAATCTCCGGTCGTCCGGGGAAGTATGCGATCAGCGGGATGATTGCGCTCTCGCCCGCAAGCCGCGTGAATTCCTGGAAGATTGCGGCGTTGACGCGGATGATCTCCTGGTGCGAAACATGCGGCCTCGGCTGAGGCCATGGCGCCAAAGCGCTGAACAGCAGGCGTTTCGCATAAGATGCATCCGCGAAGTTCCACCTCCACTGGTTCGGAATGTAGCCGGCGTCGTATTCGAGGAAGGGCAGATCCGCTATCGACGCTTGCGCAAACGTAACCGTCGGCGTAGAGGTCGGCACGTTCAGTACCTGCAGCGCGCTCCCGTCCCTCGCAATGCGCGGCTTCGAAAACGGTATGTTCCACTCCGGCCAGTTGATGAACGGATAGACGGTGACAGTTCGAAGAACGTCTTCGATTGGGAATGCCAGGATGACGATATCGGGCTCCCATGCCAGCACATCCTTCTTGAACCTGAGGTACGCCTGATCAATCGCGTACCCACCCACTCCGAAGTTAAGGACTTGAAGCTTGTTGCCGGAATTCGCTTCCAGCAGATGTCCCCAGGAGTCCTCGAACGCAACCTGGTCGGCGAACACGAAGGAGTCCCCGAGGATGGCGACGCGGCGTCTGCTCTTCGGACCCGCCAGGACAGCGCCTTGGCTGGCGGCGCGAAGGCCCTCCACGCTGGACAGATACATCCCGTCTGCGCCGCGACGGCTGGCGCCGACGGTCCATCCGAGCGCATCGTCGTAGACGAGGTACGAGAGGTGATCGGACGCCTGGTCGAAGATCTGCCGGTTAGTCGCAGCGGCTTTTTCCCAGCTGCGCGGAAGGAGCACGGTGTTCAGAAATACCGCCGTATCCGACGTGCTCCGGGACAAGAGCCGGACAGCGATCTCAACGGGAATAAATATCAAAACAACGGTGATCAGGTTCATCGCGACCGTGAATCCGAATCCGCGCGAAGCTGAACGACGAGCCAAAAGATAGCGGTACGCAATCAGCGACGCAGCGACTGCAAACGCGATCAGCGCCACGGCGAACGCAATCCCGGGCGCGTAAAGAATCGAACTCGCGAGCGATCGGTCACCGAGCCGATGCATCGAGAGCGCCATCACAAGCGCGAAGAACTCGGCTGCGTAAAGCGAGCCCAGTAGAACAAGATCGGTGCGTGGCGCGCGTGGCGCGGCGCTCATCGAACACTCCTCACGCGGCCGACCCGCGACGGCGCCGCAAGCGTTGCCACACGCTCTCTGCCGTGCTCTTCGGGTTCAACACGAGGTCAAGTCCGGCGCCGACCGCATAGCCTGCCACCTTGAGCCTGGAGGGTTGAAAGCCAAAGCACTTCATGCCCTGTCGATGAAAACGCCAGAATCCCTTCGAGAGTCCGATGCCGCGCACGATATTGGTTCCAAGGCTGCGATGGTATCCGCGGGACAGCGAATCGCGCAGGCGCGCATGCTCATCGGGCTGCAGATGCGCTTGTCCATGGCGCGCGATCGTCATCAGCGCGAGCAGCGGACGTTGATCGTATTGGCCCAGCTCGCTGTGAATCGAATCGGCCTGACGCCGCGTGAAGGTAAGCACTTGGTGCACGAAGCCGAAGTCCCGGTCCTTCAGCAGCTCAAAGCAAATATCGGCGTCCTCCAGCGGGCATGCCTCGTCGTAAAAATCGGGGCGCGCACGCACTAGATCGCTGCGGTACATGACACACGTCGGCGAGCCGAAGACATAGAGATCCTCGGCCCAGAATTTCCGGCAAACGTCTTTGCCGCTGAACACTGAGGTGCCGAGTGGCAGTCCGAAGAAATGCACGCGCTCCTCGATCTGACCATACGCGCCGACCAGCGCGATCGAGTCGCTCGTTTCAGCCACCGCCACCATGCGCGCGAGACACTCGGGAAGGATCCAGTCGTCCGCCTGAACTACTTTGCAGTAGCGGCTGTCGGCTGAGATGGTGCGCAGTGCGCGGTTGTAGTTTTGCACCTGATTGACGAACGCATCGTGCCGGATGTACTTGATGCGCGCGTCACGCGCAGCATACGGTTCGATGATTTCACGCGAGCCGTCGTTGCTGCAGTTATCCGACAAAATGAACTCGAAATTGCTGTACTGCTGTGACAGCACGCTTTCGATGCACTCTGCGAGGTACGGTGCAGTGTTGTAGAACGGAGTGACCACGCTGACCAACGGTTGCGAGACTGCTCCTCCCGCCGCGCTTCGAACGATCACGCACGGATCCCCGCAACGGTGGTCGCGTGCTCGCGGGCGCGAGCCCGATAGCGTCCCTCGCTCTCCAGCCGTTCGATAAAGTTCGCCGCAATGCGCGCAACCAGCATGTTCCAGTCGTAGCCTGCTGCGATTCGCTGACGACGTTTCCTTGCCTCATCGTCGTCCAGATTACCGAGCAAAGCCTGTTGTATTGCGCGCGACCACTCTTCCGGCGTGCTCGCAATCGAGATCACGTCGCGAAACTCATCCAGTGCAGGGATCGGCGATCCAACGATCGGACGCCCGCTCGCCAGGTATTCATGCAGTTTTAGCGGATAGATGTACTTGGTGTAGTCATCGAGCCGGTAGCACAGCATGCACACGTCCATGTGCTGCGTGTAGGCCGGCAGTTGCTGCAGCGGCTTCGGCCCGAGCCCATGTACGTTCGGTATTGCACACAGGCGACGGTAGTCATCGGCGCGCGAACCCAGGTAACCCACCGGACCGACCAGCACGATCGACCACTCCGGGTGCCGCTGCGCAAGCTCGCACAACAGATCAATATCGAGCTGCGTCTTCATGACGCCGATATAGCCGATGCGTGGGTGCTGGATCGCCGCGAGATCCGCCGGCTCCATCGCGGGTGTCGAATACCCCTTGTAATCGACGCCGTTGGGTATCCGGATCGTATGCGTGTTGATGTTGCCTTTTTTCTCCAGCAACGCAGCTGAATGCACGATGACCAGATCCGCGCGCTGCAGCAGCCGCAACTCGAAGTCCGAAGTCGGCTTTTCGACTTCGGAGAATGTGTATTCGTCGTCGATGTGGTAACAGGTCACGTCGTGCGAGATCAGGTCCATCGCAGAGCCGAATTCAGGCCGCCACAGATACAGGACGACGCGATCACACCCGGCTGCGTACAGCAGCCGCCGCGCGCGCAGCAGCCGCAACTTTTCGAACAGCCGGGCGAGGAAAACCGGCCGGTATAAACGCGGCAGCCAACCGCTCGGCCGATAAATCAGTAGGCCCGGCACGTCGCCGTACCCGCTCGCCGGCTGGTTGCTTTCTGCTGGTGCATCTGGCTTGTCGCCCAGCGACAGCGCCGGCGTTACCCAAACGGTCGTGAAGTGCTGCGCGAGACGCCGGAGCACATGGTGACGTACGCTCCACGGTGGACCCCATTGGTCCGGAACGAGCGCGATAACGCCGGTGCGTTCCGATGCAGGCTTGGGGGCGTGCATCACTGCTGGACCTTCAAATAGCGCTCGGGCAGGCCGATGATGACGAATCGCTCGAGAAGACTCTGTACCTCCGGATCGATCCGGCCCGCGCGTGCACGCTCGAGCACATCCGCGCTGCACTCGACGAGATCGCCGTGGTACCCGTACATATCGCCATTCTGATACGCGAACCAGATCGTGGGGAACTTCAAATCGAGCCGATATTTTCCGCCTGCAGCGACCTCGCGCTCGAATATCGGGTTGAAACAGGGCTTGCCCACCTGATGCGGCCATTCGAGCGCCGGATCCACCGCAACCTCCTGCAAGGATCGGCCGTTCAGGACAAATCCGAGCCACTTGTCCCAGCGAAGGTCGCTCGCGTCGGTGGGCTCCGATGCCAGCGGATTACGCCGTGCGAGGTAATGACGCACCAGCGCGTACTCGCCGAAGATACGCGGCTGGCCCGACGCGAGCAGCTGCATGTACTCTTCGGCGCTGTGGGAATCCGCCATTATCTCTCTCGGTGAAGCGGTCTTGTTGCTGACCCGGGCGAGGATAACGGGCTTGCCCGGCGCGCAGCGCTCGAACTCCGCCAGCACACCCGGCTTGTTCTTCAGGTACATGAATGCGTCCGAGCAGGCGACGCTCGCGAACGAATCGTCGGCAAACGGAAGGCGCTTATTTGCATCGGCGCAGACAAACGCCGCATCCGGGGCGATCCAGTGTTTCTGGCCCCAGACCAGGTAGAAATTGAAGTCCATGCCGATGACAGGTGTCGAGTTGCGCCGCTTCGTCAAGTAGTGCGCGAAAGGGCCGTAGCCGCAAGCGAGATCGAGTGTCGGCTTGCCCGCAGCCGGCAACAGCCGTAGCAGCGAAAATGCCGCGAGCGTGCGCGGCAATACGACGCGGTTCAGATAATAGGGCAAGTGATTGGGATCTGACGCGGTCGGCCCGCCAAAATAAAACTCGAACCAGTCTTCGGCAGAGAGCTTTTGCCGATCGCCATCGAGCATCGCTCGCAGCCGCGTTTCGACCTTGTTGCGGCCAAGCTTCAGGACCGTATCGCTATGCCACAGGCGCCAGCCGGGGAGCTTGTCGAGCAGCTTGAATCGAGGAGTAAAGCCGAGGCATCGCACCAGCGCCTCAGAGCCCAACCCTTGCTCCACCAGTGCCACGATCTCCTCGACTGCCGGCCCCCCGGACTCGAACTTTCCACCCATGTCCAACATGCCGACGTTTCCTTTGAGGAGAATTGGCACACCGTCGACGACCGGGTAACGAAAGCAGTGACATTGGAGCAGCCCATACCGGAATGCTTCTGAAGCACCGCCGCTGCTTCTGCTTGAAGCCACCGCGGTGAACGAGAACGCGGCTCGGCAATCCGGGCACCTGAACGAATCGATCCAATCTTGGTAGAAGGATGTCATCTCGGTTGAACCGGACGGGCTGCACGGAACATTCCGGCTGCGCGTTCCAGCAAGAGCGACTCTGCACCGCGCGGCCTGCCCCATAGCAACCACAGTATTGTCAACGCGCTCCCGTACGCCACGATTCCCGCCGGGATTGCGACCGCCAATTGCAACAGCGGTCTCGCGGCGAGGGCGCCGGTGTTCAACTCACCCAGCAGCATGGTTACACCGACGCCCATCGTCGCCGAGGCAATCAGCGGTCGCCAGAGGCCGCTTACGTAAAACGAACGGGGCAAGGCCAGCGCGCGCGACACGAGGAAACACTCCACGACGACCGAGACCACCGTGGCGAGAAATTCCGCGTACGCGACTCCTGCCAGTCCAAGCCCACTGGACAACACCAGCAGCGACGGCAGCAGTATGACCAAGTGAAGTGCTTCCATCAGGGCTGTGACCCGGGTCTTACCCAGGGCCAGCCATACGGAGTAGTGGTTCGAGGTCGCGGCATGCAAAGCGCCGGCGAGCCCCAGTATCTGGACGACAATGATCGCCTCCTGCCATTTGTTGCCGAGCAGCGCGAGCACCAGCGGCTGGGCCACCGCCGCGACTCCGAAGCTCGCGGGAA
>CAZKNV010000120.1:0-6271 GCA_964554145.1 uncultured Burkholderiaceae bacterium | reverse complement strand
ATTGTCGGCACTCGAACCGCTGGCTGTCGAAATTACAGACGACAGTGCCTTGCATCGTGGACACGCGGGAGCGGCGAGCGGCGGCGGGCACTATCAATTGCGCCTGATAAGCGCCCGGTTTACCGGGCAATCAAAGTTAGCGCGACACCGCCTTGTGTATGATTCTTTGGCTGATTTAATGCAGCGCGAAATTCATGCGCTCACGATGAACCTACTGGCGCCCGGGGAGGTCGAACCGGCGCCTTCTTCGGGTTCTCCCGACATCGAACACTCTTCTGGACGCTAGCACCCTATGGAACGTAGGCAACTGACTCGACGTATTACCTTTTTTGCTGCGCTGGCGCTGGTCAGCGGCATTGCGGTGGCGCAGAACATTGCCGTCGTTAACAACAAGCCGATTCCAAAGGCGCGCGAGGATGCGTGGGTCAAGGAGCTGACCAAGCAGGGGCAGCCTGATTCGCCTGAGCTTCGCAAACAGGTCAAGGATCGGCTGATTCAGAATGAGATCCTGTTACAGGAAGCGCAGAAGCGCGGCGTCGCTGAAAAAGCCGACGTCAAGTTCATGCTCGACGTGCAGCGGCAAAACACTCTGATTCAGGCGCTGCTGCGCGAAGAAGCCGAGAAGGCGCCGATTACTGACGCACAGATCAAGGCCGCCTACGAGCAGCAGAAGGCGAAAATCGGCGGCAAGGAATACCGTGCGCGTCACATCCTGGTCGAAAAGGAAGATGAAGCGAAGGCGATCATCGACCAGTTGAAAAAAGGTGCGAAGTTCGAGGAGCTTGCGAAGGGCTCGAAGGACACCGGCTCCGCCGCCAAGGGCGGCGACCTCGACTGGGCCGCGCCTGATTCGTACGTCAAGCCGTTTTCCGATGCACTGACAAAATTGCCCAAGGGGCAGATGACCGAGACTCCGGTGCAAACGCAGTTCGGCTGGCACATCATCCGGGTCGATGACGTGCGCGACACGCAGTTTCCGCCGCTGGAACAAGTGGCGCCGCAAATTCGCGAAAGCCTGCAGCAGCAGAAGGTGCAGGCGTATGTCGAGAACCTGCGCAAGAACGCGAAGATTCAGTAGACGAAATTCCGGAAATCAAGGGCGCCGCGGCGCCCTTTCTTTCGCCCTGTGCCGGAAGCCATGGGCACTTTGCTTGCTGTGTATAAGGTGCGACCGCTCGCGAGTGCGGTCGATGATCGATCTGCCTCATATTGGGCAGATCTCCAACGACCAAACAAGGAACGAGGACGTTATGAGAAAGCTAGTTGCAATTGTTTGTGGCACAGCCCTAATGAGTGCGAGCGGCATCGCATTGGCCCAAAGCTCGACCACCGGCAGCACGGCGGGCCGTAGCCCGGAATTCAAATCGATGGATGCCAATGACGATGGTTGGGTTTCACGCCAGGAATACCTGGGCTTCTATGGCAGCCGGTACGACACGATGAAGCGCAACGACAAGGGCATGGTTTCCTGGTCGGAAATGCAATCGATGGACGGCCGTTTCTTCCAGCCGGGCACTACCAGCAACACCACCGGTAACCCGACAACGGACCGCGCTGGCACAAAGGGTGGCGTCGGCAACCCGCCGGCCACGGGCGGCGGCTCCAAGTAACGAGAGCTGTTGATACGTGGGCCGCTCCGCTTAGGGGCGGCCCTTTTTACTTTTGGCTTCGTTCACGGCAACCGCGACAGATAGTGCGCGAGCGCGTCGATGTCGGCATCGGATACACCGTAGAGCGCCGCCGCCATGATGGTGTCCCCGCCTTTGCGCTGGTTGTCGCGGTAAGCGCGCATCTCCGCAACCAGATATTCCTCGCGCTGCGCGGCCAGCCGCGGCACCTGTTTTTGCCCCTCGTAATCCGCAAGATGGCACACGCCACAATGCAACGCTTTGGCGCGTTCCATGCCTTGCTGCGCAAGCTTGGGATCGGCCTTGGTGTTTTCCGCGGCCCGCGCCGGCAGCTTTGAAAAGTGTTCGGCGAGCCGGGTGATCTCCGCGTCCTTCATTCCCTTCACGACCGGCAGCATCTGCGGTGATGGGCGCAGCTCCTCGCGGATCAGCACCAGCTGGTTCTCGATAAACAGCTTCGGCTGGCCGGCGATCGACGGAATGCCGGCAATCGCCGAATTGCCGCCCGGACCGTGGCACGCGATGCAGGCTTCCTGCGCGGAAATCGCAGAAACAAAAATGGCGGCGAGCAGACCCGCTGCCCACCGCCATAGGCGGAGCCGAAGCACTACTTGCTCTTCGCTGCGCCGCCTGCGGGCTTGTTGTAGCTGATGCGGTAAATGGCGCCCACCTGCTCGTCGCTGACCAGCAGCGAGCCGTCGGGCATCTGCGCGATGTACGCCGGACGTCCCCAGAACTTGTAGCTGCCCTTGCTCTCGTTGAAGCCGGTCAGAAACGGCGTGATCTTGGCGTTCTTGCCGTCGGCACTTGCGCGGACGTGGACGACGTCGAAGCCGCTCGGATTCGAGCGATTCCATGAGCCCTTGCGCGCGATGAACATCGTGTTCTGGTACTCGGCCGGAAACATCTTGCCGGTGTAGAACTTCACACCCATCGCCGCGGCGTGCGGTCCCATCAGCGCCACCGGCCGGGTGACACCCTCACACGCGTTCGGCTTCTTGAAATCCGCGTCGAGCTTGCCGTCGGCGTGGCAATACGGGAAGCCGAAGTTGGCGCCGGCTTTGGCGAGGCAGTTCAACTCATCGGACGGGCCGTCGTCGCCCATCCAGTCGCGGCCATGGTCGGTGAACCACAGTTCCTTGGTCTGCGGATGCCAGTCGAAACCGACCGAGTTGCGCACGCCCGTAGCGATGACTTCCTTGCCCGTGCCGTCGGCGTTGTAGCGCCGAATCTGGCCGTATTCCTTCGGAGGCTCGCAGATATTGCACGGCGAGCCGAACGGGACGTAGAGCTTGCCGTCGGGTCCGAAGGCGATGTACTTCCAGTTGTGATGCTGCTGCGGGGGTAGCTCGAACGCAGCCGTGAGGTCCTGCGGCTGCACGCTGGAGTTGCCGGCAATGCCGTCGTACTTCAGCACCTTGTCGATCGCGAAAACATACAAGGCGCCGTCCTTGTACGCGACCCCGGCAGGTTGTGTCAGCTTGTCGACGACAGTGCGCACCGTGCGCTTGTCGCTCGCATCGGTCACTTCATACACACGACCGATGCCGCGCGTGCCCACGTACACCTTCTTGCCGTCTTCGGACAGCGCCATCGCGCGTCCGCCCGGCAGGCCGCTTGCCCACAGCTCGACCTTGAAGCCCGCCGGCGCCTTCAGTTTGGCAACCGGAATGTCGCTCGCCGCCGTCTCGGTCAACTTGCCTGCGTGCGGCGCGAGCTTTGAATCCTTGTACTTTTCCGACATCCCCTGCTTCCACGCAGGCGGCGGGGCGGGCTTGTCCTGAGCTAAAGCCTTGCTCGTGAACGCCGCGCAAATTGCGATGGCGATAAGTGTGCGCGTCATGTTTTTGTCTCCTCTTATACGAACCTGCGATTAGAACTGAATGCCGGCCTGGGCGCCAATACCCTTCTTGCACGCCTAACCGATCCAGCGCCGTGCGTTTCTGAAAATGCGCATCCACGGCGAATCCTCGCCAAGACCGGGCGGCTGCCACGACATCTGCACCGTGCGGAATACGCGCTCCGGATGGGGCATCACGATGGTGAAGCGGCCATCGGGTGTCGTGTGCGCGCATTGCCCATTAGGCGAGCCGTTGGGGTTGTACGGATAGGCGTCGGTCGCCTTGGCATGTGAGTCGACATAGCGCATCGCCACGATGACACTGGCTTGCTGCGCATCGCTTTCGAATACCGCGCGGCCCTCGCCATGTGCGTTGACGATCGGAGCCACGCTGCCGGCCATTCCGGCAAAGAACAGCGATGGCGAATCCGCAACTGCGACTTGCACCAGCCGGCCTTCGTACTGCTCGGAAGCATTGCGCTCGAATCGTGGCCACGCTTGCGCGCCGGGGATCAGCGCCTTTAATCGGCTCATCATCTGGCAACCATTGCATGCGCCAAGTGCGAAGCTGTCTTCGCGCCCGAAAAAATCGACGAACATCTCGGCGAGTTTCGGATTGTGCAGAATCGTCTTCGCCCAACCGCCACCGGCACCGAGTACGTCGCCGTATGAGAACCCGCCGCAAGCGACCATGCCCTTGAAATCAGCCAGCGACTGGCGGCCCTCTATCAAATCGGTCATGTGCACGTCGGTCGCTGCGAAGCCGGCGCGATAAAACGCGTACGCCATCTCGGTCTGGCTGTTGACGCCTTGTTCGCGCAGGATGGCGACTCGCGGCCGCTTGCCCGAAGCAATGAATGGCGCGGCTACATCTTTTGCGGCGTCAAAAGTCAGTTGCATCGACAATCCGCGATCATCGAGATCGTCCGCGCGTGCGTATTCCTGATCTGCGCACTCTGGGTTGTCGCGCAACCGCGCGATCCGCCATGACGTTTCACTCCACACTTTCTGCAGGTCTTGGCGCGGCCTTGAAAAGACGGCCTTGGCATCGCACCAGAACTCGATCACGTCTTTCGAATTCGGCTTGCCGATGATCTGACTCAGCGCGCCCAAGCCGGCCGTGCGCAGCGCTTCCATTACAAAGCTCTTGTCGCTTTCGCGCACTTGCAGAACGGCGCCAAGCTCTTCGTTGAACAAGGCTCTCAGGATCAGCTCATTGCGCCGGACGCTGACCTGATCCGCGCGTATCTTGAAGTCGCCCCAGTCGGCAGCGACCGGATCGACAGCAAGCACATCGAGCATGACGCTGATGCCGACATGTCCGGCAAACGCCATTTCTGCGAGCGTTGCGAACAGCCCGCCGTCGGAGCGGTCGTGGTACGCAAGCACATATCCTTCGCGCTGCAGTCGGCGCAGCACATCGAAGAACCCAACAAGCTTTGGCGGCTCATCGAGATCGGGACAGTCGTTGCCGATCTGCCGTGTGACCTGAGCCAGCATCGATCCGCCCATCCGATTGCGGCCGCCGCCGAGATCGATCAGTATCAACACCGTGTTGCTATCGGCCTGATGGGACATAAGCTGCGGCGTCAGCGAGCGACGCACATCGTCGACCGGCGCTGCAGCGCTGGCGATCAACGAAACCGGCGCCGTTACGGTTTTCTCGACATCGCCGTCGCGCCACGCGGTCTTCATCGACAACGAATCCTTGCCGACCGGCACACTGATGCCGAGCGACTGGCACAGCTCGCTGGCCGCCCGCACCGCGTCGAACAGTTTGGCGTCTTCGCCCGGCACGCCGCACGCAGCCATCCAGTTGGCGGAGATCTTCACGCGGTCCAGCGTTACGTCGGCCGCGGCGATATTGGTCAATGCCTCACCGATCGCGATGCGCGATGCGGCCGCCGCATCGATGACTGCCAGCGGAGTGCGCTCGCCGATGGCCATTGCCTCGCCGGCGTAGCCGTCAAAGCTGATCGTCGTGACTGCGCAGTCGGCGACCGGCACCTGCCACGGACCCACCATCGAGTCGCGCGAGTTCATTCCGCCGACGGTTCGATCGCCGATCGTAATCAGGAACGACTTGCTGGCGACTGTTGGATGACGCAGCACGTCGAGCGCGCACTGTTCGAGTACCAGACCGGCGGTTTCGAAGGCCGGCAGCCGCTGCTCTACATGAAACGCCTCGCGGTGCATGCGCGGCGGCTTGCCGAGCAGCACGTCCATCGGCATATCGACCGCGTGCTCACCTCCAGCGCCTTCGATGACCAGGTTGGCATCGTCGGCAATGCGTCCGATCGCCGCGTATGGACAGCGCTCGCGCTTTGCCAGCCAATCGAACGCTGCGAGCCGATCGGGCGCAATTGCCAGCGCATACCGCTCCTGCGCCTCGTTGCACCAGATCTCGAGCGGGCTCATGCCGCTTTCCTCAACCGGAATCTTGTCGAGCACGATGCGTGCGCCGCGTTTTGATTGATCGGCGAGCTCCGGCATTGCATTCGACAGGCCACCCGCGCCGACATCGTGAATCGACAGTACCGGATTGTTGGCGCCGAACGCCCAGCAGCGATCGATGACTTCCTGCGCGCGGCGCTGGATTTCCGGATTGCCGCGCTGGACCGAATCGAAATCGAGCTGCTCGGTGTTCGTCCCCGCACCCATGCTTGACGCGGCACCGCCACCGAGCCCGATTCGCATGCCGGGCCCGCCGAGTTGAATCAGCAACGTGCCGGGCGGTAGATCGTGCTTGCGCACCTGATCGTCGCGAATGTTGCCGATGCCGCCGGCGATCATGATCGGCTTG
>CAZKNV010000119.1:0-6291 GCA_964554145.1 uncultured Burkholderiaceae bacterium | reverse complement strand
CAATCCGCTGTCGATGCTGTCGCAGTGGAAGGTGTTCGATAACTTGCGGCGCAGCCTTGTGCCTGCTGCGCTGATGCTGATGCTGCTGCTCGGCTGGAGTGTGCTGCCGCATCCATTGATCTGGACCGCGACCGTGATTGCAGTGCTGCTCCTGCCGGCCGTGGCTTCCGCGTTGACCGATCTGTTGCGCAAGCCCACCGAGGCACCACTGGAGCAGCACCTGCTTGCCGTCGCGAGTACCGCGCGAACGCAATTCGCACAAGTGCTGTTGGCGCTCGCGTGGCTTCCGTATGAAGCGTTCTACTGTCTCGATGCCATCGTGCGCACGCTATGGCGAATGCTGCTATCGCGGCGACGATTGCTCGAGTGGAGTCCGTCGAGCGAGGTCGAACGCGCGATCGAGGAGAGTGACCGCACCGAGTTGAGCTCCACTTACAGCAGCATGTGGATCGCGCCGGCTATTGCCGTATTGACGTGGACCGTGCTGCCGGGGCTTAACGCCGGGGCGCTGAAAGTTGCCGCGCCGATCCTGCTGCTATGGCTGGTGTCGCCCGCGGTCGCATGGTGGATCAGTCGGCCGCTGGCACCGCGCAGTATCGCGCTGTCGCTCGCGCAAACGCAGTTTCTGCGTCAACTAGCGCGCAAGACGTGGACCTATTTTGAAACCTACGTGGGTCCGGAGGGAAACTGGCTGCCGCCCGACAACGTGCAGGACAGAAGCGAAGTTACGATCGCGCAGCGCACGTCGCCGACCAACATGGGGCTGGCGCTGCTGGCCGATTTGACAGCGCATGACTTCGGATATCTGTCGACCGGACGACTGATCGCACGCACCACCAACGCATTGCGGTCCATGCATTCGCTGGAGCGCTATCGCGGCCATTTCCTGAATTGGTACGACACGCGCACGTTCGCTCCGCTGTTTCCCAAATACGTTTCAACGGTCGACAGCGGCAATCTGGCGGGCCATCTAATGACGCTGCGCGCAGGCCTGACCGCGCTCGCCGACACTCCGATCGTGAACCCGCGCTGGCTCGAAGGTATCAGCGACACGTTCGGCATTCTGCGGCAGGCGGTAGGTCAAGGTATGGTCAGCCTGGAGGCGAACGGCCAGGATATGCCGCGCGCGGTCGCCGAGTTCGCAACGGCATTCGACCGGGTTTCAGCCGAGCGCAGGTCTACGCTGGCTGCGATGTGGCTCGACATCGACTTGCTGGCCTCTCGGGCCGCCGATGTGGCCGAACACTACGTCGCACTGATAAGCGAACCGCGCATCATGCCGGTGGCGACGTCTCCACTCGCCGAACACATCGATGATCACGGAATCGAAGCCATTAGCTGGTCGCAGGTGCTCGCCCGACAATGCGCCGATCTGCGCGATGACTTGATCTTTCTAGCGCCCTGGCTGGCGTCGCCCGACGGTGGCAGCGAGATCAGCGACCACCCTGCCATCACGGGCGACCGCGGAATTCCCACGCTGCGCGAACTGGCGATGCTCGACTCGCCATCGCAAGCCACGCACATCGCACAAAGTGCGCTCCGCGCCCGAGACAGGATCGCGGCGATCGTGCCACTCACGCAGCAGGCGAGCGGCTTCGCCGTGATGGATTACGGTTTCCTGTTCGACAAGGTGCGGCGCCAATTCGTGATCGGCTACAACGTCAGCGAAGGGCGCGCCGATACCAGTTATTACGACTTGCTCGCGTCCGAAGCGCGCCTGGCCAATTTTGTCGCCATCGCCCAAGGTCAGTTGCCGCAGGAAAGCTGGTTCGCGCTCGGGCGCCTGTTAACCAGCGCAGGCAGCGAGCCGCTGCTGCTTTCCTGGAGCGGCTCGATGTTCGAATACCTGATGCCCTTGCTGGTGATGCCGACGTACGAGAACACACTGCTCGATCAAACGTACGTCGCAGCCGTGGAGCGGCAGATCGAATACGGCCGTCAGCGCAGCGTTCCATGGGGCGTGTCCGAGTGTGGCTACAACACGGTGGACGTGCAGGACAACTATCAGTACCGCGCGTTCGGAGTGCCCGGACTCGGATTGAAGCGCGGCCTCGCCGACGACCTGGTGATCGCGCCCTACGCATCCGCGCTCGCATTGATGGTCGCGCCCGAAGCAGCGTGCCTCAATCTGCAACGCCTCGCTGCGGACGGGCTATACGGCCGGCTCGGCATGTTCGAAGCGATCGACTACACGCCATCACGCCAGCGGCGCGGCGAACCGAGCACCATCGTGCGCTCGTTCATGGCGCATCACCATGGAATGAGCCTGCTGGCTTTTTCCTACGCCCTGCTCGGCAAACCGATGCAGCGGCGGTTCGAAGCCGATCCGCTGTTCCAGGCGACGCTGCTGCTGCTGCAGGAACGCATTCCGCGCGCGACGCCGTTCTACTCGACAGCGACGATCGCGCCCGAGCTCGGCATAACCGCCGCTGCTGCCGAGCCGCCGGTGCGGGTACTGACGACGCCGCATACGCCGGTGCCGGAAGTGCAGCTGCTATCCAACGGCCGCTATCACGTGATGGTCACGAACGCGGGCGGCGGCAGCAGCCGCTGGAAGGAATTTGCAGTCACCCGCTGGCGCGAAGACATCACCTGCGATAACTGGGGCATGTTCTGCTACCTGCGCGACGTCGCAAGCGATGAGTTCTGGTCGACCGCGCATCAGCCCACATTAAAGGTAGCCGATCATTACGAAGCCATCTTCAGCGAGGGACGGGCTGAGTTTCGCCGGCGCGATCTCGACATCGAGACGCATACCGAAATCGTCGTCTCGCCCGAGGACGATATCGAGTTGCGCCGGGTGCGCATCACGAATCGCGGCCGGACCCGCCGCACGCTCGAAATCACGAGCTATGCGGAAGTAGTGCTGGCGCCGGCAGCCGCCGATGCGCTGCATTCCACGTTCAGCAATCTGTTCGTTCAGACCGAGATCGTCGAAGGGCGAGCGGCGATTTTGTGCACGCGCCGGCCGCGCTCGCGCGACGAAGGTACGCCGTGGTTGTTTCAACTGATGACGGCGCATGGCGCCGGTGCCGGCGCCGTTTCGTTTGAAACCGACCGTGCGCGTTTCATCGGCCGTGGACGCACGCCGGCGGCGCCGCGCGCAATGGTCGATGCCGGGACGCTATCGGGCGCGGCGGGATCGGTGCTCGATCCGATCGCAGCGATCCGGCAGCGAGTCACGCTGGATGCCGGAACATCCACTACGGTGGATATCGTGTTGGGTGTCGGCGATACGCGCGACGCCGTGCTGGGTCTGATCGAGAAGTATCAGGACCGCCGGCTTGCCGACCGCGTATTCGATCTGACGTGGACGCATAGCCAGGTGGTGCTGCGGCAGTTGAACGCCACCGAAGCCGATGCGCAGCTTTACAGCCGGCTCGCCGGCTCCGTGCTGTACGCGAACGCATCGTGGCGCGGCCCCGCGGGCGCGCTGATGCGCAACCGCCGCAGCCAATCCGGCCTATGGGGCTACGCGATCTCGGGCGATCTGCCGATCGTGCTGCTGCAGATTTCCAGGGCCACCAGCATCGACCTCGTGCGTCAACTGGTGCAGGCGCATGCCTATTGGCGTCTGAAGGGACTCGCGGTCGATCTGGTCATCTGGAATGAGGACCACGATGTTTATCGCCAGCAACTGCAGGAGCAGATCCTGGGGCTGATCGCTGCCGGCGTCGAAGCGCATTTCGTCGAGCGGCCCGGCGGAATTTTCGTGCGTCACGCCGAGCAGATCTCGAACGAAGATCGCATGCTGTTCGAGTCGGTTGCGCGCATCATCTTGTCGGATGCTCGCGGCACGCTGGCCGAACAGATCAGCCGCCGCGCACCGCTCGAAGTTCGCGTGCCGCGCTTGACGCCGACGCGCGTTTATCGGCCGGACATGCCGGTCGACCTTGATCTTGACGATCTGATTCTCTTCAATGGCACCGGCGGGTTCACGCCGGATGGCCGCGAATACGTCATCGCATCACCGCCGGGGCGAGCGACACCCGCCCCATGGGTCAACGTGCTGGCCAATCCGAGGTTCGGAACCGTCGTGTCGGAAAACGGACAGGCTTACACGTGGAGCGAGAACGCACACCTTTATCGCCTGACTCCGTGGCAAAACGATCCGGTCAGCGACGTCGGCGGCGAAGCGCTTTTTATCCGCGACGAGGAGACCGGACGTTTCTGGTCGCCCACATCATCGGAAGCGGACACTGCACCGACCGTGACGCGCCACGGTTTCGGCTACAGCGTGTTCGAGCGCATGGTGGACGGCATTCACTCGGAATTGACGGTGTTCGTCGCGCTCGATGCGTCCGTCAAGTTCTCATTGTTAAGTCTGACCAATCGATCCGACCAGCCGCGCCGTTTGTCGGCCACCGGCTACGTCGAGTGGGTGCTGGGCGACTTGCGGGCGAAGTCCGCAATGCACATCACCACCGAGATTGATGCCAAGAGCGGCGCCCTTCTCGCACGCAATCCCTATAACTCCGAATTTGCGGAGTGGATCGGCTTCTTCGACGTCGACGATCCCGCCCGCACCGTCAGTGCTGATCGTACCGAATTTATCGGTCGCAACGGAACGCTGCGCAATCCGGCTGCACTGCATCGGACCCGCCTGTCGGGCCGGGTTGGCGCGGCGCTCGATCCGTGCGCCGCGATGCAGGTGACGTTCGATCTCGCCCCCGAGCAGGAACGCGAAATCGTTTTCCGGCTCGGAGCCGCCAGCAGTATCGGCGCGGCGAACGCGCTGGTGCAGCGCTTCCGCGGGGGTGCGGTCGCGCGCGACACGCTGGAAGCGGTCGTGCGGCATTGGCGGCACACGCTCGAAGCGGTGCAGGTCGAAACACCCGATCCCGCGCTTAACGTGCTGACCAACGGCTGGCTCGTGTATCAGACGATGGCGTGCCGGCTATGGGCGCGCAGTGGCTATTACCAGTCTGGCGGCGCCTACGGCTTTCGCGACCAGTTGCAGGACGTGATGGCACTGGTCCATACCGAACCGCAAGCGATGCGCGCGCAAATCGTGCTTGCTGCAAGTCGTCAGTTTGTGCAAGGCGACGTCCAGCATTGGTGGCATCCGCCGTCGGGCCGTGGCGTGCGAACGCATTGTTCGGACGACTATCTTTGGCTGCCGTTGGCAACCAGCCGCTACGTTCTGTCCACCGGCGACCGGTCGATCCTCGACGAAGCCTCTCGCTTTCTCGAGGGCCGGCCGGTCAATGCGGAAGACGATTCTTACTACGACCTGCCGCTTCGCTCGGACGAAAGCGCCGATCTGTATCAGCACTGTGTACGGGCAATTTTGCACGGCCTTAGATTCGGAGAGCACGGCTTGCCGCTGATCGGTTCGGGCGACTGGAACGACGGCATGAATCTGATCGGCATGCGCGGCAAGGGCGAAAGCGTGTGGCTCGCTTTCTTCCTGTGCCACGTGCTGCGGCAGTTTGCGCCGATCGCGCGGCTGCGCGGCGACGCAGCGTTTGCGGCGCGCTGTGAAAGCGAAGCAACGCAACTGGCCGCGCGCGCCGAGGACAACGCGTGGGATGGCGAGTGGTATCGCCGCGCCTACTTCGACGATGGAACACCGCTGGGTTCAGCCGCCAATACCGAATGCCAGATCGATTCGATATCGCAAAGCTGGTCAGTGTTGTCCGGCGCAGGCGATCCGGCCCGCTCGCGCCGCGCGATGAACGCCGTGTATGCGCGCCTGGTGCGCCGCGAGCATGCGCTGATCCAGTTGCTCGACCCCCCGTTTGACAAGTCGGATCTCGATCCCGGCTACATCCGCGGCTACGTACCGGGCGTTCGCGAAAACGGCGGCCAGTACACGCATGGCGCGATCTGGACCGCAATGGCCTTCGCCGCTCTCGGCGACAGCCAGCGCGCGTGGGAATTGACGGCCATGATCAATCCGGTCAACCACGCGCTCACGGCCAAGGCGGTGGCAACCTACAAAGTCGAACCCTACGTCGTCGCTGCCGACGTCTATGCAGTCGCGCCGCACACCGGCCGCGGCGGATGGACCTGGTACACCGGCTCCGCGGGCTGGATGTATCGGTTGATTGTCGAGTCATTGCTGGGACTCAAACTCGAAGTCGATCGATTACACATCGCGCCATGCATACCCGCCGAATGGAACGAGTTCACGTTACGGTACCGTTATCGCGAAACCGAGTACCGCATTACGGTGCGGCGTTCGGAAGCGGAAGATGCAGGCGTAAGGGTCGATGGTGTCGTACAGGACGGCAGGCACATCCCATTGGTCGATGACCAACGCGAACACTTAGTGGAAGTGCGCATTGC
>CAZKNV010000118.1:0-6293 GCA_964554145.1 uncultured Burkholderiaceae bacterium | reverse complement strand
GCCGAACCGAAGAAGGCTGATATCTGCTATGCGACGCAGAACCGCCAGGACGCGGTCAAGTTCATGGCGCCGCAGGTCGATGTCGTCATCGTGGTCGGCAGCGAGAACAGCTCCAATTCGAACCGGCTGCGCGAAGTGGCGCAAAGATTCGGTGTGCCGGCGCATCTGGTCGATAGCGCCGATCATCTTGATCCTGAGTGGCTGCGCGGGCGGCGCAGAGTCGGCGTCACCGCCGGTGCCTCCGCCCCCGAAGTGCTGGTCAGTGCACTGATCGAGCGATTGAAGCAACTCGGCGCCGGCAGTGTGCGCCCGCTGGACGGCGTGCAGGAAAAGGTTGTGTTTCCGTTGCCCAAGGGATTGAATTCGGTGACGGCGTAAAGCGACAACAACGAATGTCGGAGACATCGATGACTAAGTGGCTGCGTGCAAATCTGATGATCGGGTTGATGGGGGTGTTGACCGGAATGGCGGCGATGTCGATCCATGCTCAGCCGATTGAAATGGAAGGGCAGAAGTTCGAGCCGACCGTGCAAGTCGGCGGTCAGACGCTGAACTTGAATGGCGTCGGCCTGCGGCGGCGCGCTATTTTCAAGGTGTATGTGGCGGGCCTGTACGTACCGCAAAAGAGCACGAACGCCGCTGCGTTGATCAATGACAAGGGTGCCCGGCGCATTTCGCTGCGAATGCTGCGCGACGTCGATGCCGACAGCTTCATCGATTCGTTCAACGACGGGCTGAAGAACAACCTGGGCGAAGCGCAGCTCACCGCGCTAAAGCCGCAGATGGATGCGCTGACCGCGACGTTGAAATCGATCGGTGAAGCGAAGAAGGGTGACGCCATTGACTTCGATTACACGCCCGATGGCGGCACGCGTATCAGCGTCAACGGTCAGCCGCGCGGCAATCCGATCCCGGGCGCGGAATTTTTCTCTGCGGTGCTGCGCATCTGGCTGGGCGAAAAACCGGCCGACGAATCGTTGAAAAAAGGCATGTTGGGCGCCTGAGCGATGTTGACCACCGCAGTGCAATCCGCAAATAGAGCCGCTGTAGCCGAGCGGTTCGACGCCATTGTGCAGCTGCCGTTTGGTTTTGTCGGAGTGCGAACTCTGGGCGCCTGCGTAGAGGAAATCTCGTTTCTGGTCGATGGCGTCGAGTGGAAACCGGCAACGAATGCGTTGGCGCAACGCGCGGTCGATCAACTGATCGCTTATTGCGCCGACAGCTCGAGTCCGATCGATCTGCCGCTGGCGATCATTGGAACGGAATTTCAACGACGAGTCTGGAGCGAGATCGGCAGCATTCCGCCCGGCGCGACCCGCTCGTACGGCGAGCTCGCACACCGGCTGAACGGTGCGGCGCGCGCCGTCGGCCAGGCATGCGGCGACAACCGTTTGCCACTGGCAATCCCATGCCATCGGGTGGTGGCAGCCGCCGGCGTCGGCGGGTTCGCGCATCATCGCGGCGGCGCTTACGAGCGCATCAAGCGCTGGCTGCTGATGCACGAGGCCGGCGCCGAATTGCGTTTGACGTGAGTCTGACCGGAGCGCCTGACTAAGGCGTTGCCCACGATGGCGGCCCGAGCGAAGAGGCAACCGGTCGTTGCCGATGCGCTCACCGTGTCCGATGCTCCCGACGCCATGATCGATACCTTTGCCGATGCGGTGTGGCTCGAAGACGGCCTGGCACCGAACACGCTTGCCGCGTATCGACGCGACCTTGTGGGATTGTCGGACTGGCTCAACCAGCATCGAGTGACGCTGGCGTGCGCGCGCGAAGAACACCTCGCACAGTACTTTGCCGACAAGCACGCGACAACGCTGGTCGCCACCGCCAATCGCCGCCTGGCGGTGCTGCGCCGTTTTTATCGCTGGGCGATTAGAGAAGGTCGAGTCGCCCAGGATCCGACGTTGCGGTTAAAGGGCGCACGACAGCCGCCGCGCTTTCCAAAATCTTTATCCGAAGAGCAAGTCGAAGCGTTGCTGGGCGCACCCGATACCGACACCGTGCTCGGCCTGCGCGATCGCGCGATGCTCGAGCTGCTGTATGCGACCGGGCTGCGCGTCTCTGAGCTGGTCGGCTTGACGTTGACGCAGTTGTCGCTCGCGGAAGGTCTGGTGCGCGTCTTCGGCAAGGGCGGAAAGGAACGCATCGTTCCGCTCGGCGCCGAAGCGCGCGACTGGATCGAGCGTTATCTGAAACATGCGCGCGGCGCGATTCTTCGCTTACGCGTGGTCGATGCGCTGTTTGTGACACAGCGCGCGCATTCGATGAGCCGCCAGATGTTCTGGATACTGATCAAGCGTTATGCGGCGCGCGCCGCGATCGACGCTCCGCTTTCGCCGCACGGATTACGCCACGCGTTCGCCACGCACCTGCTGAATCACGGCGCCGATCTGCGCGTCGTGCAGTTGCTGCTCGGCCATGCCGATATTTCGACGACGCAGATTTACACCCATGTAGCGCGCGCACGATTGAAGGCGCTGCATGCACAGCATCACCCACGCGGCTGAGAGGCAGCGGCGATGCAAGAACGTGTGGCCAACCTCTAGACTCGCCTGATGCAGTTCGTCAATCTGACTCTGGCGCTGGGTGCGGCCTATCTCGCCGGATCGGTGCCGTTTGCCGTCCTCGTCAGCCGCATCATGGGCCTGGCCGACCCGCGCACGTACGGGTCCGGCAATCCCGGAGCGACCAACGTCTTGCGCTCGGGCAACAAAGTGGCTGCGGTGCTGACTTTGCTCGGCGATGGATTCAAGGGCTGGCTCGTCGTCTGGCTGGCGTTGCGCTTCGGCGGGCGGTACGGCATCGGCGAGGGTGGCGCTGCGCTGGCAGCGATTGCGGTTTTCCTCGGCCATTTGTATCCGATCTTTCTGCGCTTTCGCGGCGGCAAGGGTGTGGCTACGGCGGCGGGCGTCATCCTCGCGCTCAATCCGTGGCTCGCACTGGCGGCGGCACTGACCTGGCTGATCATTGCCGTGTTCTTCCGTTACGCGTCACTGGCGTCGATTGCTGCCGCCGCCTTTGCGCCGTTTTACTCGGCATTCGGTTGGGGATTCGACGCACGCTTTGCCGCGCTCGCCGTCATCGCGGGCCTCACGGTGTATCGCCACCGGGTCAACATCGGTAACCTGTGGGCGGGTACCGAGCGGCGTATTGGCGAAAAGCGAGGGATCGCCGTTGTCGGGCGTCGCTAGATCGTTACTAGATCGTCGCTTCGGCAAGCGACCAGCGCGGATGCACTGAAAACCCCAGCTTCTCGCTCCTGCGGTTGTTGACCGATTTGCCCGTGCGCTTGAGCTTGGCCAGCCCGGCCAGCGCAATCATTGCGCCATTGTCGGTACACAGATCAGGCGGCGGAAAAAATACCTGCCCGTCGCGTGACGTTATTTCACTTTGCAGGCGGGCACGCAGCTGCGTGTTCGCTCCGACCCCGCCTGCGACCACGAGCGTCTTAAGCCCCGTTTGATCGAGCGCGCGCATCGCCTTTGCCGTGAGCACATCGACCATCGCTTCGACAAACTCGAGGGCAATATCAGCGCGTGCCTGTTCGCAAAGATTGCTTGCCCCTTCGCGGCGTACGGCGGTCAACACCGCCGTTTTAAGGCCGCTGAAACTAAAGTCGAGGTTGGCGCTGGCGAGCATCGGCCGTGGCAGCTTGATCGCACTCGGAACGCCAAACTCAGCGATGCGAGACACGGCCGGGCCGCCGGGATAGCCAAGACCGAGCAGCTGCGCGGTCTTGTCGAATGCTTCGCCTGCTGCATCGTCGAGCGTTTCGCCCAGCAGCCGGTAATTTCCCCAGTCCGCAACGTGCAGCAGTTGCGTATGACCGCCCGATACCAACAGTGCAACGAACGGAAACTCAGGTGCAGGGTGCGTCAGCAGCGGCGACAGCAAATGACCTTCCAGATGATGCACTTCAAATACCGGCCGCTCGAGCGCATAACCCAGCGCATGGCCGATGCTCGCGCCCACCAGCAGCGCACCCGCCAGGCCGGGGCCGGCGGTGACGGCTATCGCATCGATATCTGCCGCGTCGCGCCTGGCTTCCCTCAGAACACGATCGAGCAGCGGCAGAACGCGACGAACATGATCGCGCGAGGCGAGTTCGGGCACCACGCCTCCATAGGCTGCGTGCATGTCAACTTGCGAGTGCAGCTGTTGTGCGAGCAAACCGCCGGCACTGTCAAGAAGCGCCAGGCCAGTTTCGTCGCAAGATGTCTCGATTCCCAGGATCAGCATCGAGCAAGTGTAGGCGGCCAGCAGGCGCAGTTGCGAAGAGGACCGCCTGACCTGGCGCGACGGATCACTGTCGGTTAGAATGATCGGCTTTCGCGCCGGCGCACACGTCTATCAGGATTCGATTAATCAATGCCCACTATTCGCCTCAAGGAAAACGAGCCATTTGAAGTGGCTTTGCGCCGCTTCAAGCGGACCATCGAAAAAAGCGGCTTGCTGACCGAGTTGCGTGCGCGCGAGTTCTACGAAAAGCCGACCGCCGAGCGCAAACGCAAGCGCTCCGCTGCGATCAAGCGGCACTTCAAGCGCCTGCGCGGCCAGATGCTGCCGAAGAAGCTTTATTAGTCAAGGCAAGCCCGAAGCAGCACACTGCACGAGCGCGCCTTTGGCGCGCTTTCTTTTTGGGCGCATTTAATTTAGGGAAGCCATGCCGACGCCATTGAAGGACCGAATCACCGAAGACATGAAGGGCGCGATGCGCGCGAAGGACTCCGCGCGGCTGGGGGCAATTCGGTTGCTGCTGGCGGCGATCAAGCAGAAAGAAGTCGACGAGCGCGTTGTCGCAGACGACCCTGCCGTGCTCGGGATCGTCGAGAAGCAGATCAAGCAGCGTAATGATTCGATCCAGCAGTTCGAGAAAGCCGGCCGCACCGATCTGGCGGAAAAGGAAAAGGCCGAGCTCGAGCTGTTAAGGGCCTACCTACCGCAACAGATGTCGGATGTCGAGCTGTCTGCGGCGATCGATGCGGCGGTCGCCGAGTCCGGCGAGGCCGGAGCCGTGGGCCCGCAGGCGATGGGCAAGATCATGGCGCTGCTAAAGCCGCGCATCGCCGGCCGCGCCGATATGGGCAAGGCGTCCGCACTGGTCAAGCAGCGGCTGAGTTAGGCCAGCCCGCGCATCGGCGCGCGATGCGTACACTTTCGCGGAAACCCCATGATTCCGCAAAGCTTCATCCAGGACTTGCTTGTGCGCGTCGATATCGTCGACGTAGTCGGTCGCTATGTGCAGTTGAAAAAGGGCGGGCAGAACTTCCTGGGACTGTGTCCGTTTCATTCCGAAAAGTCTCCGTCGTTTACCGTCAGTCCATCGAAGCAGTTTTTTCATTGCTTCGGTTGTGGTGCGCATGGCAGCGCGATCGGATTCATCATGGAGCATCGCGGGCTGGGCTACGTCGATGCGATCCGCGATCTGGCGCAAATCGCCGGCATGCAGGTGCCGGAAACCGAGCGTGCCGCAGACTCGCATTCGAAAACGCGAGCCCTGACCGACGTCCTGGCGCGCGCGGCCGAGTTCTACCGCGCGCAGCTGAAAGAAAGTCCGCGAGCGATCGAGTATCTAAAGCAACGGGGCGTTAGCGGTCAGACTGCGGCCCGCTTCGCCCTGGGCTACGCGCCGGACACGTGGCAGCCGCTGCGCGCTGCATTCGACACGTACGACGATCCACGGCTGGTTGAAGCAGGTCTGGTGATCGCCGATGAAGGCAAGCGCTACGACCGGTTTCGCGGCCGCTTGATGTTTCCGATCCGCAATGCGCGCGGCCAGGTGATTGGCCTTGGCGCGCGCGTCATCGACGCCGGCGAGCCGAAGTACCTGAACTCGCCCGAGACTCCGGTTTTTCGCAAGGGCCATGAGCTTTATGGGCTGCATGAGGCGCGCGATGCGATCCGCAAACGCGACCGTGCGATCGTCGCCGAGGGTTACATGGATGTGATCCAGCTGGCGCAGGCAGGGTTCGAGGAATCGGTGGCGGCGCTCGGAACCGCGGTCACCAGCGCGCACGTAGGCGCGCTTTTCAAAGCGGCTGATCATGTGATCTTCGCCTTCGATGGCGATGCGGCCGGACGCAAGGCCGCACGTCGCGCGCTGGAAGCCGCTTTACCTGTTATTGCCGATACCAAGCGCGCGAGCTTCGTGTCGCTGCCTGAAGGAGAAGACCCGGATAGCCTAATCGGTGCGCAGGGTAGTGCGGCATTCGAAGCCGCCCTTGCCAATGCACTGCCGCTGTCCGAGTTCTTCGTCCGAGCGTTGACCGGCGCGCCGGACGGACGATTTC
>CAZKNV010000117.1:0-6307 GCA_964554145.1 uncultured Burkholderiaceae bacterium | reverse complement strand
CCTCGCGATAGTCGATGGCTTCGGTGGTGGTGGCACCGATCGCGACTTCGCTGAAACCGGCCACCTGAAGGCCATCGATTTCCAGGCGGAAGCGAACATTCCGCAGCGGGTCTTGGCGTGCTGCCATCGGATACTCCGTTCTCAGGGCTAAGACGGCTTGTTTTCGGATACGACATTTGAATTTAACTGGAGATTCAGGTCTTGAGAACGAGAATCTCTCGCCATGCCTGAACCCGCTTGGGTGACTGGTGGATGCAACGCATAGGTGCGTCCGCAAGGCGATGTCGAGCCGATTATTCACATGCCCGGTGCCGCAAAGCCATTATTCCCTCCCCGGCCCTGGCGGACTATTCTGCGTCTCGAAGCGCCTGCTCTCATTGTTGAATGCAGCTCGCACATCGGAGGGGAAACCAAGAATGAAACGGTCGGCCTATGCGGTCGCGCTTGTTGCAATGTGCGCGGCGATCGGAGTCGCAGCGGTTTCGAAGGACACGCCGACGGCATGGATCGTCGCACAGGCTCCAGCGGTTGCTTCTTCCGTTCCCGATGCGCCGATCGCTGGCAAATCCGCGCCGGACAATCCTGGCTTCTATGCCGGTGAGGCAATTCTGAATCCATCAGAGCGCGCCGGACGCGAAATTTGGTACAAGGCCACCGCGGGCAACGCGCGCTTCCACACCTACGTTTTTCAGCAACGCGTCAATGTGTTGATCGACTGGTATCGCGTGCTTAACGCGAACGAGCGCGGCGACCGCTTTGCGGCGTGGGGAATCATCAACGACCCGGGCTGCTGCGTTCCGGGATCGAAGGACTGTCCGGCAACCAGCCTCGAGCAGACCTACGGCTTCGAGTGGTGTCCGGGCGACGACGAGTTGCTGAAGTTCGTCGGACGCGCCGGCTATCGCGATCCGGCCTGCGACTACAAAGAAGCGCCGATCGATCCGGCTGACCCACACAACAAGGCGAAGGATCAGCGCCAGTCGTCGTGCGATCTCGCGTTCGGAACCTCGACCGGCGGGCTCGGTTACCGCAAATTTCCGAATCCCCGCTTCGACAGGGCGCGCTGGCTCAAGGTCAACGGCAATCTCGCGAGTTGGGAGGGTTATCGAGGTGCGCTGTCGAAGGATCCGAAGTCGAGCGATTCGGCGCTGAACCGCCTGGCCGACGGCTCGATCGAACCGCCGTTTTTGATCGGAACCACCTGCGGCTCGTGCCATATCTCGTTCGATCCGCTGAATCCTCCGAAGGATCCGGCCAATCCGCAGTGGGAGAACCTGAAGGGCGGCCTCGGCAACCAGTACTCGCGCGTCTCCGAGATCCTGACCTCCGGCATGTCGGGCGCGACGCTCGAAGCACAGATGTTCTCGCATGCGCGTCCAGGCACGTCGGACACTTCCGCCATCCCGACCGACCAGGTGCACAACCCCGGCACGATGAACGCGATCATCAACACCAAGGTGCGACCGACCTTCGACGGCGAAAAAGTAATCCGGTGGCGCAAGGTCGCGAGCTGCAGCAAGGAAGACACGGCCTGCTGGTGCGAGCCCGGACGCGACAACAAGTGCTGGCAACGCGGCACGGCGACCGAGACGGTGCATCACATCCTCAAGGGCGGCGAAGACTCGATCGGCGCGCTCGAGGCGATCCAGCGCGTGTACTTCAACATCGGCTCGTGTTCCGAGCAGTGCTGGGTGAATCATCTGACGGATCTGCGCCAGCTTGATCCGACCAACCGCAATTTCGGCCAGACGCCGTTCGACATCGGTCAGTGCCGACGAGACTGTCCGAATTTCCGTGCGATCGAAGACCGGCTGCCCGACATCCTTGCGTTCCTGATGTCGAAGGAAACCGATGCAACCGACCTCGCTGTTGCTCGAGCCAACGCGAAGCAAGCGGTAAATCCCAAAGCGACGTACACCAGCGCCGATCTGCAACGCGAGCTCGACCGGCAGTTCGGAGCCAACGCAGTGGCGCGCGGACGCGAGGTGTTCGCGACGACCTGTGCGCGCTGTCACTCGTCGATCGCAGAGACTCCGGAAAGTACATTCAAGAATCGCGACTTCACTGTAGTCGGCACCGACGGCATGCGAGCCGACTGGATGGGCTCCGACCGGGCGACGCTGGCGACCGAAGTCGGTTCCAACCGTTGCCGCTCGCTGCACTCGAACCACATGAACGGGCAGATATGGCAGGAGTACGGCTCCGAAACGCTGCGTGCGCGGCCCACTGATCCCAACATCAAGGAGCCACACGACGGCGGCCGAGGCTCGTATCGCAGCATCTCGCTGCTGTCGCTGTGGGCGCATGCGCCGTTCATGCACAACAATGCGATCGGCCCCGAGTTATGCGGCCAGCCGGTCAACAAGACCAACCAGTTCTATCGCTCGCCGTACGTCGACGAGAACAAGAAAACGTTGCCGGCCGACCAGGCGCCGGCCTGCTGGGCCTACGACCCGAGTGTCGACGGCCGCTTCAAGCTGTACATGGCCTCGATGGAAGAGCTGCTTAACCCAGCCAAACGCGTTCCGAAGCTTTCGCGCTTCGACCAGGACGTGCACATCGCGCTCGGACCGCGGACCTGGGACGGCAAGGAAGAAAAGCAGATTCTCGGATTCACGTTGGTGCTGCCGGCGGGAACCAGCGTCGGCGGAATGGCGAGCTTCCAACACAAAGCCTTCGTCAACGATCTGATCGTCGCCAAGCTGAGACCCGATGAGCTCAATGCCAAGCTTGCGAAGCAGCTCGGCGAAGCCGAAGGCAAGCGCGTCGCTTCCGATCTGCACGCGGTCACCGGTGAGATCGCGAAGGACCCCGGGCAATTGGTCGATACGGTCAAACGGTATCCGCGCCTGGTCGAGGTCTACAGCTCGTGCACCGCAGATATCGAGAACACCGGCCATCGCTTCGGTGAGGATCTGCCGGACGCCGACAAGAAGGCGCTGATCGCCTTCCTGGCCACACTGTGAAAGGGAACGCCATGCATTGCATTAATCGCGCCGCGACTCTTTTAGGCGCCATTGCAGCGTGCGTCGCGCTGGTGGGTTGTGGCGAGACGCCTCCGGCCGGAATCAAATTTGGTTCCTATCAGGCGGGGTATGCGTCGAAGCCCGACCTCGCCCGCGTCGAGCACGAATTTCCACTGGCGCGCAGCGATCTGGCACAGCTGACTCCGGGCGCGCTGAAGGCGTATGACCAGGAGCAGATCGATCAGGTTTATGCGCGACTGACGGCGGGCCCGATTCCCGATGGCGCATTCGACGGCGACCTGTTTTTTCCGAAGGGGATATCGGGCGATCGGCGCATCCGGGAGATCATCGGCGGCCTGTCGGGGCTCGCAGCCGGTGTCGGGGCAGTCAAGGTCGAGCTCGTCGGCAAGCATCTGTGGCGCGGCAAGGTGTTTTACCGCGACGAGCTCGTTCTGAGAAACCGGATCGACGATACGTCGCTGCTGAAGCCGCTGATCGACGGTGATCTGGCGACGATCCCGAAGGTCACGGTCAACGGCAAGGACCAGTGGCTGATGTTCCCGGCGCGCCTGTACTGCGGCCAGAGCCTGCTCGACTCGCGCAGGGAATCGATCATCATCGATTACTTCTACACCGACGAAATTCCGGGCTATCGCGAACGTCCGGATTTTCTTGCGGGCCGTCGCGGCCTGCAGGTTCGTGATGAGATCCGCATGGTTCGGCCCGGCTTCTATCTGGGGCGTGCCTATATCGGCAAGATTTTTCTCCTCAACTTCACGCTCTATAACAAGGAAATCGCCGAGCGCGACGGCGGCGCGTTTACCAACGGCGGGCAAGTCAACGAGGACTGCTGGCCGGGAACACAGCAGCGGCCTGTGGTTACGGCGCTGACGGCGTCGAAGTGAGGCTGGCGGGATGCGCGATGTCGAAGCAGCGAATGGCGGCAGTTGTCTTGGCCGGCAGCGTGCTCGCTGTGCCCGCTAGCGGCGCGGCTGCACCTGCTTGGGCTGTAGATCCGGCAGACCCGGGCGTGAATCGGCCCGCGCACGGTCAGTCGCTGTTCGACCAGATCAATGCGGACGGTGTGCCGTTTCCATTCGAGGCGCTAGTGCGCAAGATTGAAACCGCTGCAGGCTGCCAATCAGGCAGGTGCATGACCTCCGTATTGGTGCCAAGGGGCCGCTCGCTGCAGCGAACGGCCGCAGCGCCCGACTTTTTTTCCTTCCCGCGCGTCGTCGCGGCCGTGACGGCCGAGGGCGGCGGGCATCTATTCGCCAAAGACCGCGTTTACCTCGGTTACCAGGAACGCGCCGGCGTGATCGAAGTCATCAGCTTCAACGAAGCAGCTGTGCGCTTCGAGTTTCAGTTGGTGCGCAACTATCGCCCGCAAGGGATGCCCGAGACGGTTTATGCGAGCCGGGCTGTCTGCACTGCGTGCCATCAGAACCAGGGTCCCGTTTTCTCTCGGCAACAATGGGATGAAACGAATGCGAATCCGCGCATTGCGGCTCGACTCGCGTTGGAAAACGGCAAGACACGCGAGCAGATGTACGGAGTCACTATTCGGCGCGGCGTAGATTTACCGAACGCGATCGACGATTCGACAGATCGAGCCAACCTGTTCGCAGTGGTTCATCGTATCTGGCGCGATGCATGCGACTCGGCTTGCCGCAGTCACGCGCTTCAAGCCGCTCTGCAATATCGGCTGTCGCAAGAACAGGGGTTCGAGGCCAGGCCTGAGTTTGCTGCACCCCTGGCTCAGCGTTTCGCTGCGCAATGGCCGAGCGGGCTGGCCATTCCTAATCCGGATCTGCCGAATCGTGATCCGCTGGCGTTTGCAGACGAAATCGATGTAGGCGCCGCTTTTGAAGCACTGGCCCCTAGAGCGCCGATCGAAATCTGGACGGGCGACGACGCACTTCTCGTGGCCCGTTTTGTTGCCGGCCTCGCGTCGTTGTTCGCCGAAGCCGACGTGCGCGATCTTGATGCCGAACTCAAACGGCGCGCGCCCGTCGCGGACCGACGAACGTACACCGCGCGCTGTTCGGTCAACGGCGCCCGCTATGAATGCATCGGCGAGGTCAGTTTGAGCGGTACCCATTCGATGATCGATCGTTTATCGCTCGGAGGCAAAGAGCTGACGCGGCTGCAGCTTCGCAACGGGGCAGTCACACGCCAAGGCATGACCGCGCGCACCGCAGGCGGCGATGCGATCGAACGCATTGAGCTTCCGCGTCGAGGCATGCCCGGCGTTGCCGCCGTTACGGTCGTCGAGGACTTTGCCCTGGCTCGCGCCGCACTGGCGAGACATGATTGGAGCGGGGCGCCCTTTACGCGCGCTCGCCTGCGGGCGACATTGGGGCTGCCGCCGATGAATGCGTGTTGCGGGTCCGGCACTTCATTCCCCGCCGCGGACGATACGGTCGCCGCAGCGGTCGTTCCTGCGCAAGCGACGGCGTTCATTGCGCCGTGTGCGGCCTGCCACCGAACGGCAGATAGTTCGCCGCCCAACTTTCTCGCCGGCGATGCGCAACGAGTGAGCGCCAGCCTTGCCCAGTGCGCACCGCGGATGTTCGTTCGTCTTTCTATGTGGCAATCGCCCGCCACATCACGCGCGAAGGTGCCGATGCCGCCGCCGCGCGCGTCGCATGGCGGCAGCCCGTCGATCCAGGCAACACCCGATCCCTCGGTTTCCGCCTTGCAGGCAACCGTCGCCGAGTGGTTGCGTGCCGAGTCCGGTCAGGTGCCCAACGTTGCCGCGATGCTCGCGCGCGGCTATGAAAACTTGCGGCCGTGCCTGCCCGCTGGCAGGTAGCGAAAGGACACCGCTTTGAACGAGCCGTTTGATGAACCGAGCAAGCAAGGCTGGCTCGCTCGCCTGTATCGCCATGGGTGGGTGCGCGTCGTCATGCTCGTGCTCGCGATACCCACCGCACTGGCGCTGGTGTTTGCGATCGTGCTCGCAAATCGCTTCCTCAGTGATCGCGCCGTTGAATACGCAGCGGTCGAAGAGCACTTCAAATACGGATCGACCGGCGGCGAACGCGCATCGGGCTTTCCATACTGGATTTTCAAGGCGATGCCGGGTGTGTGCTCGCAGCATCTGCCTGGTGGCTACGAATCGCTCGGCTTCGTCTACGAGGAGGGCAGGGACTTGCCGATCGGCATGTCGGTGCGCAACTACCAGGGCATCGACCGCACGTTTCTCAACTGCGCGGTGTGCCATGTCAGCACCGTGCGCGACACGCCCGAGTCGAAGCCGCGCATCGTCCTCGGCATGCCCGCCAATACGTTCAACCTGTTCGGCTTTCAGAAGTTCGTGTTCGACTGCGCGCGCGACC
>CAZKNV010000116.1:0-6310 GCA_964554145.1 uncultured Burkholderiaceae bacterium | reverse complement strand
CGCTGCCGAATGGTGGTTCCATTCGCAAGCCGCTCGCCAAAGCAGACGCCGCATTGCGACCCAACCCGCAGGGAAAGGCCGCTTGCGGGCGCATTGCGTCGTTGTCGCTCGCTGATTGGTATGCACCAACGGCGCTCGCGACGCCTAGCACTGCATCCCGCAATCGGCCTTTCGCACTCATGTTTTAGTGTGAACAGGCCCTAAATGAAGGTGAAGCCGAATGATGGAACACAAACGACTCGACGACTGGCTGGGTGCCGCGCGCGCCGACCTGTCGGAGCGCACACCGGATCTGCTGGCTGAGCAACGGCTGGTTTCGCGGGTACGTGAAATCCGCGCGCTGCGATCAATCGCCGCGACACGCGCCGACGCACCGCCGCGCCGCGTTCGCCGCCTTCGATTCCGGCACTCGTTTAACTGGCTTACGCCGGCGTTTGCCGTGATGGCAGCGCTTGCAATCGGTATCGGCGTCGTGATGCTTGAGCCGAACGTGCCCGATCGCAGCGCCCGAATGCGCACGCCGTTTTTCGCGCTTGTCGGATCGGAAGCCATCGCGGCCGAGCCCTCTGCGGTGGTTGTTTCTTCGCAAGTGTCGGGCGCGACCCTGGCCGACTACGGGCTACCGGTCGATCCGGCGCGCGTCGATCAACCAATCGAGGCCGAATTTCTAATGTCGCCGCTCGGAATCGTCCTGGCCGTGCGCTTTAGCGAATGAAAGGAAGCGTGATGTCCAAAGTGCTTATCACCGCCGTTCTGTTGGCAGCTTCGCTGCTCGCGCATGCGCAGGTTTCCGCACCGCCGGCGCCATCCGTGCCACCGACGCTGCCTGCGCCGCCGATTCCGCCAACTGCGCCCGTTCCACCGACGTTTTCATTCGGAGCCGACGATGACATGATGATGTTCGTGTCTTCGGAGCTGGGCGGGCGCAGTGTGATCAAGGGCGCTCCGTATGCCGCCACGGCAGTCAACGAAACGCGCCAGGTGCTGAACGACGGCAACCGCATCGAGCGCAGCTCAACGATCAAGCTTTACCGCGATAGTCAGGGACGCACGCGCCAGGAGCAGTCGAGCGGTGTCGTGTTCATCAACGATGTCGTCGCAAACAAGCGTTATGTGCTGAATACGCAGAAGCGAACCGCGCGCGAACTGCGAGCGATACCGCGAGTACATGTTCCACCCGTTCCACCCGTTCCTCCGGTGCCGCCGGTCGGAACCGTGGTGCCACCGCCGCAACCGTCACGGCCGCATTCGCAGATGAACGCCGAGGAAGCACGCTCGTGGGCCGAAGACATGCGGCGCTGGGCACGCGATTTTGCCGAGCGGATGCGAGGCGAGCGAGAAGAGCGTGGCGAGCGGGTCAGAGAACGCCAGGTTATCGTCACTCGCAACGCCGCCGCCGAGCAGCCGCATGTCGTCACGGACCACGTCGAAGTGATCCGTCTGGAAGAACGAGGCGCAATGCTCCCGCCATTGCCTCCGATGGCGCTGATGCCGGCGCCGGGACCCGGCACCACCATGACGCTTGGCAATCGCGACTTCGACGGCGTGCGCGCGGAGGGCAAAAAAACCACATGGACGATCGCTGCCGGCCGCATCGGCAACAAGCTGCCGATCGAGATCGTGTCGGAGCGCTGGTACTCGCCCGAGTTGAATGTCGTAGTTTTCTCGCGCCACGCAGACCCGCGCTCCGGCGAACGCATTTACCGCCTGGAGAACCTCACGCGCGATGAGCCGAGCGCGGAGCTGTTCAAGGTGCCGGCGGATTACGAATTGAAATCAGTACCGAAAGCGTCGCGTATCGAGCACAAGTAAGCCGCGCGGGTCGGCATAATCCTCCACGGGGAGGATGAGCCCGCATGCCGCTCGACCGGAAAGACATACGCGATCGCGCAACGTCGTTCGCACGCGATTGGCGCGACGAGAAAAGCGAGCGCGCCGAAGCACAAACATTCTGGAACGAGTTCCTGGAAGTATTCGGAGTCAAGCGTCGGCGCGTCGCGGTCTTTGAGAAGGCTGTTGGCCGCCTTAAATATGGGGACCAAACCAAGCATGGCCGCATCGATGTCTTGTGGCCGGGAGTTTTGCTCGCAGAGCACAAGAGCGCTCGTCATGATTTGGACGCCGCTTTCCTGCAGGCATCCGATTACTTTGCCGGTCTTGCGGACCGCGAACTACCCGCCTATGTAATCGTCTCCGACTTCGCTCGCATCCGCCTGTACGACCTCGAAGGTAAACACGAGCACGAGTTTGCGCTGAAGGAGCTTCCCAAGAAGATTCATTTATTCGGTTTCATCGCCGGTTATCGCAAGCAATCGGTTCGTGAGCACGATCCGATCAATATCGATGCCGTCGGTCGCGTGGGCGAGTTGCATGATCTGCTTAAGCGCGACGGTTACGGCGGGCACCAACTCCAGGTTTTTCTCGTCCGGCTGCTGTTCTGCTTGTTCGCCGACGACACCGGCATCTTTCAGCCGAAGGACACGTTTCATGACTTGATAGAGACGTTTACGTCGGAAGACGGAGGAAACGTCGGCGAAGCGCTCGACCGCCTGTTTGTGACGTTGAACACCGATGTCGCCGCGCGGCAGACATCCTTGCCGGAGCGGTTCGCGGCTTTTCCGTATGTGAACGGACGGTTATTCGAAGAGCGTCTCGCCGCACCGTCTTTCAATCGCGAGATGCGCGCGATGCTGCTTTCACTCGCGGAGTTGAACTGGGGCGCGATCTCGCCAGCCATTTTTGGGGCGATGTTCCAGTCTGTGATCAACCACGACGCGAAACAGTTGCGGCGGCAGATCGGAGCGCATTACACAAGCGAGGCCAACATCCTGAAGGTGATCGGCCCGCTGTTTCTCGACGATCTTCGCTCCGAGTTCCAGCGCATCAAGTCCAACAAGGAGAAGTTGTTTGAGTTCTGGAAGAAGCTTGCGAACCTGCGCATTCTCGACCCCGCCTGCGGCTGCGGAAATTTTCTGGTCGTAAGTTATCGCGAGTTGCGCCGGCTGGAACTCGACGTGCTACGCGCTGCGGAAGCGTTTGGCAGTCGCATCGCAACCGTGTTCGAGGCGCTGAAGCTCGATGTCGATCAGTTCTATGGCATCGAGATCGAGGAGTTTCCCGCGCAGGTGGCGCAGGTTGCGATGTGGCTGATGGACCACCAAATGAACCTCGAAGCGGGCGAGGTATTCGGCGAACCGGTAACGCGCATCCCGTTAATCAAAAGCGCGCACATCCGACACGCCAACGCGCTGGAGATCGACTGGGCGGAGTTCGTGCCACCGACGCAACTCAATTACATCGTCGGTAACCCGCCGTTTGTCGGCAAGCAGTATCAAACCGCGTCGCAGAAAATCGATATGGCACGTGTTACGGCCGGCATGAACGGCGCCGGCGTACTCGACTACGTGGCCGCCTGGTTCATCAAGGCCGCGCATTACCTGACCGACGAGCCGGCAAGTTTCGGCGCAATCCCGGTGGCGGCAAACCCAGGCAGGAAGAGATTCAAAGACGTCCGCTTCGGCAAGGGCGAATGCGTCATGTCAGACATGTTCGTCGATGGTGCCGACATCGAAGCCCGCGCCCGGCGCGCCGTGAAATGTGCCTTTGTTTCGACCAACAGCATCACGCAGGGTGAACAGGTCGGCGTTTTGTGGAGCTGGCTGTTGGCGCGCGGCATCCACATTCATTTCGCCCACCGCACGTTCAAATGGACTAATGAGGCGCCCGGGAAGGCGGCGGTGCACTGCGTAGTCATCGGTTTCGGTGCTTTCGAAGCAGCACGCAAACGGCTGTTTGAGTATGAGGCGGTCGATGGGGAGTCTCACGAGGTAACGGCCGCGACGATCAATCCGTATCTGGTGAATGCACCTGAAGTTGCGCTGCCTAATCGGCGCAAGTCAATATGGTCCGTCCCTCCGATGATCTTCGGCAACATGCCGAATGACGGAAGCAATCTGTTGCTGTCTGACGCAGAAAAGTTAGAACTCATTGCTCGTGAACCTGATGCTGCGTCTTGGATCAAACCGTTCCTAAGCGCCGATGAGTTCATCAACAATGTGCCACGTTGGTGCCTCTGGCTCATCGGCCTGAAGCCCAGCGAACTAAAGAAGTTACCCGCGATTGCCACGCGCATCGCAGGTGTGAAAACACACCGTGCAACAAGCTCGCGCGAAGAGACCCGGGCTTTGGCGGCCACTCCGACACTATTCGGCGAGATTCGCCAACCGCAAGGACGATACGTCCTGGTGCCGCGACACTCTTCTCAACGCAGATCGTTTGTGCCGATGGGCTTCTTTAACTCGGAAGTCATCGTCGGGGATAGCAATATGTTTATTCCGGACGCAACGTTGCTTCACTTCGGCATTCTTCACTCGACCATGCACAATGCTTGGATACGCTTCGTTTGCGGCGGCTCAAAAGTGACTACCGCTATTCCGCGGGCATTGTCTACAACAACTTCCCTTGGCCATCGATGATCGACGAGCAGCGTTACACCGACGAAAAGTCCGTCAGGCTGCGCGCTGCGGTTGAAGCGGCCGCGCAAGGTGTACTCGACGCACGCGCACAATTTTCCGGCGAATCGCTCGCGACGCTGTACAACCCGGAAACGATGCCACCTGCGCTAGTCCGCGCGCACGAAAAACTTGATCGCGCCGTCGACGCTGCCTATTTGGCCGACGGCGGCAGGCGCAGCTGGGTATCGGATGCCGAGCGCGTGGCCTTCCTGTTCAAGCGCTATCAGGCAATCACCAGCCTGTTGCCGGCGAACGAAGCATCAAGCACGAAAGCTCGTCGAGTGCGGCGCCCCACATTGCCCGATCTACCCTCGGCTACTTGAATTTCACGCGCACGATCCGACCCTCGCGCGTCAGCGTAAAGATGGCGGGTCGGCGCGCGCCTTGGGAAGCTCGCACAATTCGCTTGTACGAGCTCACGACGATCTGCGCCGACTCGCTTGCCGATAGATTGCCCTGGCCGAACACGAACATCACTACCCGATATGCCTTCACCGCGCCTAGCTCGAGCGGGCGACGACGAATGTTCTGATCACGCGTCAGAACGATCCACCTGCCATAGCGAGCCACTCGGTATCGGGTGCATTCGGTGCGAAGCGCTGACGATGTGCGATGAAATCGATGTTGGCTGCGGTCAGCGCCTCACCGAGCTTATGACTCCAAGCGTCGCGATCGATAAAGAGCAGCGGCTTATGCCGCTTGCGCCCAGCGCTGCTCATAGCGAAGCGCTTCGAGGATGTCGGCTTCGCTCACGCCATAGTCGAGGGCGAGTTCACTCGGGGCGTCGCCGGCCGCGAAGCGGCTCGCAATAACCTCCGTCTTGACTCCTGCCTGCGCCAACATCGGCCTCCCGAATGCAATCGTTGGATCGATCGCGATGACCTCGGGTTGTGCTGCTTCTGCGCGTTGGATACGGGTGAACGGAAACAATCGCACCGGTGCACCCGCGCGGTCTCGCTTGATACGGACCAATGCGCGTTTGAATTCACGCATCGCAAGCTGCCCTTCCTGCGAAACGTTCAGCAGTTGGCTCGCACGTTCTACAAACAGTGAGACCCCATTGGTGCTGAAATCGACATTGAGCAGCGGCCGGGCGCTCTTCATTTGCTTGCGCACGAAGTCGACACTTTTCCGGACCACAGGCAGCGCAACACGGTGCTCGCGCCTAATAGCCGACAGGACATGCAGTTCGCACAGATTTGAAAACGAGAGGAGCTTGCGCGCCGGATCAGCGGCTGATATCACCGCAGGAAAGCGACGCGCTTGATCCGCTCGAACGCGGCCCTGCTGTCCGAAGCTCCAGTTGCGCACGGTGCTCTTGGGCAGGTTAAGGATGCGTGCAGCGTCCGGAGCGGAGTAGGCGGGAGCATTCAGCAGGTCGGGTCGCTCGGATGGCATGGATTTTTTGGACGGGCGGTTGAAGTTGACTCCCCGAATATCTTTCTTGTGCAATTTCGTGTCGAAGTTTGACGCGATCAGGCGACGCTAGCAACCGAATCAGCGCTCCCGCCGGGAGTTTGCCTGTCATTCTGCCTACGTAACACCGGCGCGAGGTACTGTCCCGTGTAACTGTCCACATTGGCTGCCACCACTTCCGGTGCCCCGGTCACGATGATCTCGCCGCCGCCATCGCCGCCTTCCGGGCCGAGATCGATCACCCAGTCCGCGGTCTTGATCACGTCGAGGTTGTGTTCGATCACGATCACCGTGTTGCCTGAATCGCGCAGCTGATGCAGCACTTTTAACAGCAGCGCGATGTCGTGAAAGTGCAGTCCGGTGGTCGGCTCGTCGAGGAT